>JBCCOX010000180.1:0-8367 GCA_039025155.1 Deinococcota bacterium
AATGAACAAGCTATTATTTGGGCGCAGCGGATTTTATCGCCGCAACTGCGCATTAGTGCGTCGGTAGCGCGGACAGATGGCGATAGCGGACCTGCTAGTGGTCCCGAAATTGCTCAACTCGTCAATGGGCAAATCATGTTACGCCCGTGGACTCGAGGGGTTTAGCGCATCATCTCTAAGGATTTTGAACGGCTTGCCAATCGTCTATTAGTGCGCTAAAAAACTTACCCGCGTTGTATTGATGTAAGCTTGTTGCCCCAGTTAAGGGCGCATCTTCACGGTACTCCCACAGGGTTGTCCCAAAGGCATCAGCAGCCGTTAAAACAGCTTCGTAATGCATCGTTTGGGCGCTGCTCATCATCCTGTAGTGAACGCGCAAGGCATCGTCGGGGCAGGTCTCTGCAGAAGCTTGAACATCACGTGCTCTGGCAACTTGTCTCATGCTGCTAACCGAGCCTGCGGCGAGCGCTGGCATCGGATAACGCCCTACCTGACTTGTTGCCGACAAGCAAACTGCCTCAAACTCAGCTAAGCGTGTAGTTGGTGATGGGCGCTGCGTTAGGGCCCACCACCAAATCAAACCTGCACAAAGAGCAACACTTAACGCATAGCCTAGTCGCTGAACAGTCACGTTTAGGTTGAGCTTGCCAGTAAAACTGCAACTGCTACAACCTCCATAGCCTGCTCGACCTCGGCCAGACTCGGAAAACTAGGCGCTAGGCGGATGTTGGTATCTTCTGGGTCATCCCCATAAGGTTGGGTTGCACCGGCTGGCGTGAGTTTCACACCGGCTTCCTCAGCTAAAGCTACAACCCTCTTGGCGAGACCAGGACGAGTGTCTAAACTCACAAAGTAGCCCCCTTGAGGTTTACTCCAAGTGGCGATACCTTGCCCTGCTAATTCACGGGTAAGTACAGCATCCACAGCATCAAACTTGGGCTTGAGCAAGGCTGTATGACCTTTCATATGCGTGTAGATACCATCCATGTCTTTAAAAAAGCGTAGGTGACGTAATTGGTTGAGCTTATCTACGCCAATAGTCTGCACCGCCCGCTGCTTACGGAGTGTGCTCATGTTGCGCTCGCTAGCAGCCAGCATAGCTACGCCTGCACCTGCTAGGCTAATTTTGGAGGTTGAGCCAAACATGTACACGCGCTCGGGATTGCCAGCAGCTTCACACGCGCGCAGCATGTTTTTAAGTTGAGGCGGGGTATCTGTGAGGTGATGGACAGCGTAAGCGTTGTCCCACATAATCCGAAAATCTGGCGCGGCAGTAGGCATGGCGGCAAGCCGGTTTACAACCTCATCGCTGTAGGTTTGGCCGCCGGGGTTGCTGTACTTAGGAACGCACCACATGCCGCGAACGCTGGGGTCGTCTTGCACCAAAGCCTCAACTGTATCTATATCGGGGCCGTCAACGTTCATCTCAACGGGAATCATGTGAATGCCCAGTAGCTCGCAAACCGCAAAGTGGCGGTCATAACCGGGTACAGGGCATAAAAAGGACACTTTTTCTTCTTTGTGCCAAGGTTTGGGGCTATCTACTGTGCCAAACAACACCGCCCGGACCAGTGTGTCGTGCATGAGGGCAAGGCTCGAGTTACCCCCCATCATCAGCTCACTGGGGCTAACCGCCATGTACTCTGCAAATAACGCCTCAGCGGCAGCTAAACCGTTGAGTCCACCGTAATTGCGGGCGTCGGTACCATCTGCTGCGGTGAAATCCTCACTTGAAACAACATCTAACATGCCGTTTGCCAAGTCAAGTTGTTGTGGCGAGGGTTTACCTCGAGTCATGTTGAGGTTGAGGTTTTGGGCTTTAAACCCGTCAAAACGTGCTTGCAAGCTAGCGCGGTCAATGGTAGGGGCAGATTGACTCATGCTCTATTGTAGACAAGCTGAGCCGTAAAAGGTAGTCATCTCAAATCTCAAAGGTTGACTCAGATGTCAAATACACTCAATAATTAAGGTGATTTAAGTCACGAGTGAGGTGTGTTATGAATATTCGTTACCCTGTACCCAAGAACCTCCACCAGAACCCAGCTTTTTCCCAACTTGCTGTGGTGAGTGGCGGTAAAACAGTCTATATTGGCGGGCAAAATACCGTTGATTCTGAGGGTAATATTGTTGGTAAGAACGATATTCAACACCAAGCGCATCAAGTGCTCGAGAATCTAACGACCTGCCTAACTGAAGTGAACGCCAGCTTTGAAAATCTTGTCAAATGGACTGTATTTGTGCTTGAAGGACAGCCTCCGCAACCTGTGTTTGAAGTCTTTCAACAGGTAATCAGTACACGTCAGCACCCACCACTTATTACGCTAGCTTACGTCTCGGCACTAGCACATCCAGACTTTTTACTCGAGATTGAAGCCATTGCGGTTGTCGATTAGATTTAGCGAACATGGAAACTGAGAAATTTTCAAACCTCAAGCGCGAGCGTGTCACCATGCCAGAGTTCGTTGCGACTGCTTTACGTGAACAAGGTCTAACTGAGGCTTATAAGCAGCGCCCAGCGTATCAGCAAAACGATTATCTGTTGTGGATTACTACGGCTAAAAAGCCGCAAACGCAACAAAAACGGCTCAACCAGATGCTTCGTGAGCTCGAGCAGGGTGGGGTTTATATGAACATGCCTCACAAGCCCTCGGCACAGGATAGCTAAGCTAACAGCGTTAGTTAGAGGTTGCCAAGCCCTCGAGCAACTGCTCGAGCATACCGCCCACATACTCTTTAAGTTCACTGTCCCCTTGCTCAGCCAAACGTAACCCTTTGAGCACAGTGAGTCCGTGCACCATCGACCACATAGACACGGCCATTTGCCTGCTGTTACCTGCTTTTAGGATGCCTGCTTGCTGAGCGTGAGTGACAGCGTTTAGAAGGACGTTAAAACTGGCTCGAGCCACCTCATGCAAGGTATCGTTTTCCTGCTGTAGTACCTCACCAAACATTAGGTTGAGGTGGGCAGGATGGGTTATGCCAAATTGCACATAGTGTTCCCCAATGGCAAGTAACTGCTGTCTTGGACTGCCACCATGCTTGTTAACAGCATCTTGCATTGTTGCAGTTAAGGTTTGAAAACCCTGCTGAGCAATAGCCGCTAGCAGCGCGTGTTTGTCGGCAAAGTGACGGTACGGCGCAGCATGACTCACCTTGGCACGCCCGGCTACTTTACGTAAAGTAAGTGCGCTTACACCCTCTTCTTGAAGCAGGGTAATACCTGCCTCAATCAAGGCATTGTATAAATCGCCGTGATGGTAGCTTGCTGAAGGTTGTGGCGTGTTGTCCATACTGTTATTTCCCGCACACAAAGTACAATGTTTACAATGTAAACTTTACATCACCAGATGTTTACAAAGTTAACATCTGGCTACATTACCAGCTTGATGGCTTACATCTACAAGATGCTTGTCGAGGCACTTATCTTAGTTGTCACTGTCTCGTTAGATGTTTTGGGTGATGAATTCAGCATCAAATATTTTGGGTGATGAGTCCAGTATCAAATATAACGTCAAGGTCGAAGAGAATTGTAATAAGCTAGCAAACCTCGAGATTTGCTGTCACAGTCTAAGTATCTTGAGATTGTTTCAGGTCCTTTTTTAAATAATCTCGCAAATAACTAAGTGTTCGGCTCTAGGAGTAACATCACCATGTCTCAAGCCACATCTCAAACCGCACCTCAAGACAACCTCAGCCTGCGTCAGCTTATTCCTGCGTTGTTTATTGTATTTATTGACACAATGGGCCTTACCATTGTCATTCCTATTATGCCGTTTTATGCGCTGGCGTTTAATGCGCCGCCTGCAGTTGTAGGGTTGTTACTTATGAGTTATGCGCTAGCTCAGGTGATTTTTGCACCCATTTTGGGCAATCTATCAGATCGTTTTGGACGCAAACCTGTACTGGCACTCGCCCAAGTAGGAACGTTTATTAGTTTGCTACTGCTTGGGTTTGCGTGGGCGTTGCCTGCCCTTTTTCTAGCCCGCATTTTAGATGGCATCACTGGCGCAAATATGTCCACGGTGCAGTCTGCCATTACAGACATGACCTCAGCAAAGTTGAGGGCTAAAGGGCTTGGACTCGTGGGGGCTGCGTTTGGCGTGGGATTCATTGTTGGCCCACTGATAAGTGGGTTGGCGTTGCGACTGGCTGGCAACAACTATAGCGCGCCAGCGTTTGTCGCGGCTGGGTTTGCCTTTCTCAGTATTGTGCTAACGACGTTCGTGTTTCGTGAAACTCTACCTGCAGATAAACGCAAGGGACGTACAACCCAGCGGGTGGGTGTGTTGGGAGTTCTTGAAGGCATCCGCTCAGCACAACTTAGGCCGTTTTACGTGCTTGTGTTTGCAACCCAGTTCATTTTTGCGATGTTTACCTCTACCTTTGCTCTGTTCACCCTCAATCGTATTGGCTTTAATAGCACCAACAACGCCATCTTTTTTGGTATTTTTGGGATTTGTTTGGTGCTTATGCAAGGTGTGTTTGTGGGGCGCTGGGTGCAGCGTTACGGTGAATACCGCGTGCTTATTGCTAGTTTCATGCTCACAACGTTTGGCTTTGGACTAGCTTCGTTTACGCCCCAGCAAGCTGTCCCGTGGTATTCAGAAACGGCGATGCTGGCCGAGCTTTCGCAGGAAGGTAGTGTTTCAGAGCAAGCTGCCCTGTTACCCAGTGAAGAAGGCAGCGGATTAACTGCATTTTTGTTTGTTTTATTTAGTTTATTACCCGGTCCACTTGGGTTCACCTTGCAACTGCCTACTCTCAACACGCTCATTACCAAGCATGTTTCTACAGATACCGTCGGTAAAGCTTTGGGTATGAGCTCTGCGTTTGCAGGCATTGGCAACGTTTTGGGACCGCTACTAGGCGGTTGGTTGTTCGATAGGATTGCACCGGGTGCGCCGTTTACGGTCAATGCCAGCCTCAGCCTTATTGTTTTGGGTGTGCTTCTGGTGTCGCGGTCTGTGGTGGAGCGACCTGTGGTTCAGACCTAATTACTGCTGAGAGTTACTGATGAAGATGAAGGTTCAAAAAGTACGTAAAATCGGTGCTACCTACAGGCTGCCCCATATCTTTGAGCATAGCCGCACACTGGGTGCGGTGTTGAGTACCGTGATTCACAACATGAACCAGACAATGCCACAAGATGCGCTCACGCACAGGCCCGTTACCATCATCTGAGGCATAAGAAACTACTCTGTCGAGGTCGCCATCACTAAGGCTATTCAAAAATGCCCGCATGGCTTTTTCTTCAGTTTGCCAAACATTGCTGATGGCTGCAAGTGTGCCTAAATCTTCACGGCCGACCAGTTGCCCCATAAAACGGTTGTGCGTACAAATTGTCCGCCAGACGTACTCTGAATCAAGAATGTGTTTGAGCGTTTCCAGCAAATTACCATACGGAAATGACGCAGGTTGAACAAGTTGTTCATCTGATAGTTTTGCAGCATGGGTCAACATAAGCTGATTCGCCCAATAGTTAAAGTCAAACAAAAGCTGAATGTCGCTAACGCGCATGATGCCTCCTGAAGGTACATTTGTTGATTCTCATGTGTCCTTGTACCTGATCTATAGCCATTCTTTTTGATATCCACTAAATTTGTGTCAAGCTAATACTCGCCCGCAAACTTAGGGTGCACCCACAAAAACTTACCCTGATTGTCCATAACCCGCACCAGACCACCATATCTTTCAGATGAGTCTTGTTGTTTGAGGAGCACGTGTAACTCACGCAGTGCTGCACCTTCTGCATCCAGTGGCTCGAGGTCGTCTTCGTGAGCATAGTCAGGGAGATTGCTTGACATAAGCTCGTTATCTGCAGTTTTGCCAACCGCTAAGATGTTTTTGGTTGTTGACATGGTGAGGTCAAGTTCTTGCTCAATGATGCCGTACGCTTGCGAGTCCAACGCCAGCTTAATGCCAGATGCAGCCACGGGTAGCGCTACCGACAAGACTTGAGACACATTTTTGATGTGTTTAGCAGCTTTCGCAAACCATTCTCTGGACACGTCTATGTCATACACACCCTTACGGCGCGCTTCATCTTGCTCAATGATGTGAATGGGCAAACGTGCATGTTCACACCACAACGTGAGGCGATACTGGCGGCTGATGTACTCTTTTGAGTCCCGTTTATTGCGATGAACACGCGTAAGGGTAAACAAGCGCGGCCCTTCTTTGGCTTCATCTGCCAGCGCGTTCATGATGCGGTAAAACTGCTGTTCATTGAGGCTTTTAAGATAGTCGAGTTTGGCGAGTTGTTCCGTACTGGCTTGAGCAGCTTGCGCTCTACTTTCGAGGACTTCATCTTTTAGCTCGTCAATTTTTTCGCTGACCTCGTTCATACCTTCAGCAGTAGAGCTGTGCACAGTTATGTTGAGGAGGTCATCGATGTTTAACCATTCTCCACAAACACTACACGGAAACTCATGTCTATTTTTTTGCTTACTTTGATGCAACATGTTGATTCCAAAAAAGCCTGTACACTCTCGCCCATTTTCCAACGTGTTGGGACACGGCACACCCACTTCATAACGCAATCCTTTCCAGTATTGGTCAATAAGGTGTTTGATGTCGTCGACTAAAATGGCTAGAAAGGTTGCAGGATAGGCAGCATGAACAGTGATGTGAATGCCATCGTCTTTTTCTTCTAAAAACGCCCGCCCATTGTAGCTATCGTCTAGCACTAAGCCACGTTTCCAGTGGACGCTATTTTCATAGTTATCTTTGCCGAGTGAGTATTTATGAAAGCGGACGATGAGCTGAAACAACAACCCCTCAGCTTTAGCAGGTTGACCTGTTTGTTCTTCTAAAATGCGACACACTTGTTTTTGTGTAGTGGCGTGGCTTTGCTGCTGACAGTGCTCATCCCATGCTGCGTGCACTTTTTCAGTCGGTGGGTCTTGGCGCACAAGTTGAGCGATTAAGCTTTCAGGATCATCTGGATTGTGGTTAGGTATGTCTGTCACTTTATAAGACAGGTCAAAGCGTTCCATAAGTCGCACAAAGATAGGGTGTAGATGTTCTGGATAGCGCAACTCTGTAGTGCGGTTTGGATTATTCCAAAGTGTGCTAAGCCGAGACATAGGCACTAAACCACCACGCTGGCGGGTTTCAGCGTCGTCTAGCACAAGGCTAATAGCTTGAGCCAGCCAGTCTGGTTTGAGGATGACGATGTCTTTGAGAACGTTGTCGTGAGGGTAATAGGTGATATGCCCCAAACGACGTGACACATCCATAAACGCTTCAGCTTCACCTTGGCTCATGCCGTTTTGAAGGCAAATGTTGAGAGCTTCGTCAAGTTTTATGTAAGGTTCATCTGTTGCTTCAAATGCGTCCCGTGTGTCTTGCCAGCGTTTGGGAACACGTTGTCCCATTTCAGGAAGGGTGGCAGCAACCCGAGCAATTTCTTGCTTTAGGTCTTCAATACCTAAGCGGTTGCTCTGTTCATCTGGTTTGTTGTCTACTGCAAAATGACCAATAAGGTTATCACCAAAGCGGGCTTTGAGGGCGTACATATCAATGTCTGCTTGGCGGTCGCGAGCATGGGTTGCCACGATAATCATTTTGGCGCTGGGTTCACGGCGTTGGACAAGTTCCATCCACTCTTCTACAAAGCCTTGGGTAATGCCTTCGCGGGCTTTCCAGACAATGAGGTAGATGGCAGGTGCGGTGAAAAATAGTTGATGGGTCGGTCTGTAGACAGTTTGACCACCAAAATCCCAACCGTTGATAGTTATGTCGTTAATGCCTTTAACTTTAAAACTACTGATTTGAATGCCGTGCGTACTGTCGTGTGATTGAAAAGGATTGTTCTGTAAAGATTCCATTAAACAAGTTTTGCCAACATCACCTTCCCCTATCAAAATCAGTTTTGCTTCATTTAGAACTGCAGATTCAATTGCTCTAGCACGTAAGTAAGCTTGAAGTATACCGATTCCTTCATCATAAATAGCAAATAGCTGGGGATTAAGTGGGTTGTCATTTATTTTCAGTTCTTGTAATTGGTCTAGATTGCCTATTCCATTTGGTAAATCACTTAGACTATTCCCCTTAATGTAAAACTCTTTCAAATTGTTGAGATTTTTTATTGTCTTTGGCAAAACCTTTAGGTTGTTGTTGCTTAGATCAACTCGCTGTAAATCAGATAGATAACCAATTTCATCAGGCAGCTCTTCAAGCTGTACGTTATTCAGATCAAAGCTTTGCAAGCTAGTGAGTTTTTTGATCGTTTTTGGTAACTTGGTAATTTTATTCTTCCACAAAGAAATACTGCGTAAATGCTCTAAATCTCCCATGAAATCGGGAAATTCATTAATATCGTTAACTCTCAAATTAAGTGATTCTAGTTTCCTCAAGCTCTTCAAT
>JBCCOX010000181.1:0-8349 GCA_039025155.1 Deinococcota bacterium
GCCGTTTGTAGTGCCCGCGAGACAGTTGAGCGAGAGGTTCCCAACTTGCGGCTTATCTGCAGTTGGGTGAGCCCTTGGTCGTAATAAGCTTGGGCAATTTGGAGCAAAAGCTGGATGTCGTCAGTTGTAGGTTGGGTCATATCTAGTGGGTTGGGTCATAGGTAGTGTCTTCTCGAGCTAGTTGGTGTTAGTTCCGTTATGCCTCGAGGCAGCTAGCCCATACAGATGTTGATGATATTGGTGTTGCTGCTGGTGTTGATGACACAAACCTTGTGGGGAGGGTCACGTAGGGTGACCTTAACACGATTTGCACATGTGTGCAAAAGTAGGCTATCTCAACCTTGTATTAGGCTAAGGCAATACGTTACACTTACACCACATCATCAGAACAAGCACTCGCTTACATCATTTCTTTTTGCGGCTTAATCTAGCGATAAGCTGATGCTTATTGAGCTTAAACGCGGTAAACGAGCTGATAAGCCTAAGTCTATCAAGATATTTGTAGAGTGTTTAAACTACAACTGCGCACAGGGCTTCAAGCGTAGCGCCTTGAACATTGGTGCAAGTTGATGCCTTTGCACGTGAGGGTGGGTTATGGCCAAAGTACATGAAATAACTCGAGAATCGTGGATTTTAAGCAGCTTTCCTGAATGGGGAACATGGCTCAACGAAGAAATTGAGCAAACTCAAGTTGAGCCGGGTAGTTTTGCCATGTGGTGGCTTGGTTGCGTGGGAATCTGGCTCAAAACAGAAGGCGCTAATGCTAAAGGCAGTGCCAACCTCTGTTTTGACTTGTGGGTGAAAAGCGGCAAACGCACTCAAGCTAACCCGCTCATGACCAAACAACACCAGCACCAGCGCATGATTGGCGTGGAAAAACTTCAACCCAATTTGCGCAATGCTATTTGTCCACTTGATCCATTTGCAATCAAAGAGCTAGATGTGTTGTTTGCCACCCACGACCACGGTGACCACATTGACCCACATGTGGCAGCAGCAGTCATTCAAAACTGCGATGCCTCGGTGCAGTTTGTAGGGCCACAAACCTGCGTGGATTTGTGGATTAGCTGGGGTGTGCCGGAGGAGCGCTGTGTGGTCGTTAAACCCGGGGATAGCCTCACGGTAAAAGATACAGAAATTGTGGTGCTCGAGTCTTTTGACCGCACCGAGCTGGTGACTGCACCTAAAGGGGTTGTGCTTAAAGATAACCCCGTGCAGGACATGGACGAAAAAGCGGTCAACTACCTTATCAAGACACCCGGTGGCAACCTCTACCACAGTGGTGACTCGCACTATTCCAACTACTACGCCAAACACGGTAACGATCACGAGATTCATGTGGCCTTAGGTTCGTTTGGCGAAAACCCGCGCGGTATGACCGACAAAATGACCTCAGTGGATATTTTGCGCATGGCTGAGTGCCTCAACACAGAAGTGGTTATTCCTGTCCATCACGATATTTGGACAAACTTTCAAGCGGATCCTAACGAAATCATCATGTTGTGGAACATGAAAAAAGACCGCTTGCAGTACACCTTTAGACCTTTCATTTGGCAGGTGGGTGGCAAGTACACCTACCCGCACGACAAAGACAAGCTTATCTACAACTTCCGCCGTGGTTTTGAAGATGCCTTTGCCATTGAGCCAGATTTACCGTTCAAAGCGCTACTTTAGCGCAGCCCAACATTTGGTACTTAGGTCTGTGAGAGACCTTAGCACAACTCTTTAAGGAGGAGAAGAAAGTATGAGTAGACGTTTTGTAAAGGTGCTTGTCACATTGATGACTGCCCTGTTGATGGCAACATCTGCCCTCGCGCAACCTTACGAAGACTATGAAGGTACCACGATTGTGGTGAGCTGGCCCGCCTTATCTCACTTTGAAATTGCCGCTGACTTTATTGATGAATTTACCGAAGAAACCGGGATTGATGTTGAACTGGATTTGACCCAGTATCTCAACATGAAAGACCGCCAAATTACCGAGATTTCTAAACCTGGTGGTGGTGACTTGGATGTTGTTGCTTGGGTAGTCTTTACCAAAAATGAGTATGTGGCGAATGGCTGGCTCGAGCCGCTTGCTCGCTTCCTCAACAACCCGCGTCTCACCATGCCCGACTACGACATCAATGACATTGTGCCTGCTTACCTTACCAACGGTGGTAAGTCTGGTGGACGCAAAAGCTATCTAGATGGTCCTGGTGCGTCGCTGTTTGGTATTCCGTTTAGCCCGGAAACCAGCGTGCTCGCGTATCGTACGGATATTTTTGAAGAGTATGACCTCGAAGTCCCCACAACCTACGACGAACTGCTTGAAACCGCAGCATTCATCACCGAAAACGTGCCAGATGTTTATGGCATCACCACGCGCGGCTCAGCCGGCCACCAAGTGGTTCATGCTTGGCTTCTTCACCTAGCGCCTTTGGGTGGCACAGTCCTAGACGACAACTACAACCCTGTTGTGAATTCACCTGAAGCTATTCGCGCTACCGAAGTACTCCAAACCATTTTGGAAAACGCACCTCCTGGTGCTGAGGCTAACGGCGCGGGTGAGCAAGATGCAGCATTCTTGCAGGGTGATACCGCCATGTACCTCGACCGCATGACCATTGCGCCGATTGCTGCTAACCCCAATACCTCAACTATTGTGGGGAATGTTGGCTATGCGCTTCACCCAACTGATGTTACTTGCGGTAGTGAAACTGGTGGCTTTGCGATGGGCATTCCGAGCAATTCACGCAACCAAGAAGCAGCGTGGCTCTTTATCCAGTGGTTCACCAGCAAGATAGGTGACCGCATGGTGGTGGAAGCTGGTGGTAACCCTATGCGTATGTCAACCTTGGCTGATCCAGACCTGCAAGCGTTGCGCCCCGAGTTCCCCGTGGTGCTCGAGCAACTTGACTGTGCCGATGCTGACTGGCGTCCGCTTATCCCTGAATGGCCTGCCATGAACGCGCCTATTCTAGGTGAAGAAATTTCGGCTGCACTCACCGGGCAAAAGTCAATTGAAGATGCCCTCAACGATGCCAACGGCCGCCTGCAGGAACTGCTTGACCGCGCTGGTTACGATAGCTGGGAATAAGCGCTAGTAAGGCATTAACCAAGTGACCTAAATGGATTGTGGGATGCGTATCTTGTTGTAGCTATCAGATGCGTATCCCACCATCACGTCAAAGATGTTAGCTCGTATTGAAATTATCTTATTTTTCTTGTCTGGGATGATGAAGCTCGAGCATCACGAAGTCATTACCGTACGATGAAGACATCGTTGGTAACATTTAGACTCATCCCACAAACTATCTACAAGCATCACCATGTCTACCTAGTACGCAAGGAAGGAAGCTGAAGCTTAATGCGCACGCGTCGGTTTGTCCCTTATTTGTTTTTGCTACCCGCGGCGAGCATCTTGCTGCTTGGCTTGATGGTGCCGCTTTACAACTCAATTGTGCTGAGTTTCTATGACTGGAATTTTGGTCAGCCGTGGAGTGACAAAGTTTATTTAGGCGGTGAGAACTTTCGCAGGCTCGTTAGTGACCCGGTTGTCTGGCGCTCTGTGCGCACAACCTTTGTGTTTGGCTTTTGGGTGGTGCTGTTTGAAATGACGATTGGGGTGGGTTTAGCACTATTGCTCGAGAAACCCGTGCGCGGTGCGTCTGTCTTTAGAACCGTGTTTGTGTTACCCCTCATGATTGCCCCGATTGTCGTGGGGCTCATCTGGCGTTATTTACTAGACGCGCGTAACGGCGTCATCAATTACTACTTAAATAGTGTCGGTGAGGCTATTCCTATCCTACAAAACCTTGGGTTTCAAACCCAAGAGTGGCTCAGTGACCCCAGTTTGGCGATGGTTTCTATTGTGGTCAGCGACGTCTGGCAGTGGACGCCCTTTATTTTTATGATTGTCTTGGCAGGCTTGCAGGGTCTACCTGCTAGCATTATGGAAGCATCTTATATAGATGGTGCCAACTGGCGGCAGATGACTTGGTTCGTTAAGCTACCAATGTTGCGAAATATTTTGCTCATTGCGTTATTGATGCGCATTATTGATGTGTTTAGGGCGCTCGAGGTCATCTACATTATGACTAACGGCGGCCCTGGCAGTGTGACTCGAGTCCTCTCACTGCACTTATTCCAAACCGCGTTTACCTCCCAAGATCTGGGCTATGCAGCCACTATTGCAGTGCTCCTCAGCGTTATTTTGATTGTGTTCAGTGTGATTCTTATGATCTTTAATAATCCTCTATCAGATAGGACCGCCTAATGCAACAGACCTTACAACCCACCACCGTCAGGCGTCGCTCTGGTGTTCGCCGTCAGGATACATCTGCCGTGTGGCGTTATATTGCACTATTTGTCTTGGCGTTTGTGACCCTTGCCCCTATTTTTGTGATGTTTGCAACCTCGCTCAAAACACCTGTCGAGATTCAATCGCGGATACCACGCTGGATTTTTACGCCAACCTTTAGCAATTATCAAGAGGTCATCGTTCAATATCGGATGATTCCATTTTTAATTTCGTCGCTAGTCATTGGCTTGGGGTCAACGGTGCTTACCCTACTCACGGCGGGTATGGCGGCTTTTGCGCTCGCTAGAATGCGCTTTGCTGGTCGCGGTATTTTTGCGCAAACCACACTCATTATCCGTATGATTCCCCCAGCAGTTATCGCAGTGGCGGTCATTGGCTTTTGGATTTCTTGGGGTATTGGTGATGTTGTTGAGGGCGTGCGGTTTAGTTTGCCTAACCGTCTTGGGCGCGGTGATATCTTGGACGGCTCACAACTAGGGCTCATGCTGTTTTACACGGCGCTCAACTTGCCGTTTTCTGTGTGGCTCCTGTTTGGATTTATTCAGCAAATCCCAGTGGAATTGGAAGAGGCTGCCATCGTTGATGGTGCCAACATCATGGAAGTGCTCTTCAAAATCATCTTCCCGCTTATGGGCGCTGGCTTTGCGGTATCGGCCATTTTTACCTTCCGTATTGCTTGGAACGAGTTTATTTTGGCACTTTTTTTAACCAGCCGTTTCACAAAGACCCTACCTGTGTTCGCCTCTGAATTTATTCGTGATGACGGTGTGCTGTGGGGGCAGATGATGGCAGTTGGTAGCCTCATCGCCATTCCGCCACTTATCATCACCTTTTTTGCCGCCCGGCAGATTATTCAAGGTATGACGGCGGGTGCGGTTAAAGGCTGATGTAGACGTTTGTGACATCAGTAAAAACCCAAAGTTGATGTAACGGCATCAGCTAAGTGAGATGACATTGGAGATGAGGGTTTTAGAGATGAAGCTGACTCCTCAAGTACAAGACAGGCATCAATCTTAGATAGATGTTGGATGGCCTCACTCTTAGAATCAAAATGTTGCATCGTAGATGCTCATATCAGAAAACATTTGCTGTTAGAGAACATCAGTAATGGCATATAAAACCACGCTTGACATTCAAAAAGCCACCGGACGAGGTAGATCACCATGAACCGACCCAAACTGCAACTTGCCCTAGACATGTTTGACTTGCCTGCTGCGCTTGCGCCTATTCAACAAGCTCACAAGCACATTGACGTGATTGAGTGTGGCACCATTTTGTGCTTGTCCGAAGGCATGCATGCGGTCAGGGCTATGAAAGCTCTCTATCCAGACAAAATTGTACTGGCAGATGTGCGCATTGCGGAAGCAGGCAGCATCATTTCCAAAATGTGCTTTGACGCCGGGGCGGACTGGGTCAGCGTGGTGAGTGGCGCAGCACCCGCCTCGTTTGAGGTTGTGTTAGCTGAAGCGCAAGCTCGAGGCCGCGATATGCAAATTGAACTTAGTGACGGTTGGCAATGGTCAGACGTTGAGCATTGGCGCAGTTTAGGTGTTGAACAAATCATCACCAAGCGCAGCCGCGACGCGGAAGCCCAAGGTAATTTGCAGTGGCAAGATAGCGATTTAGATACCATTCACAAACTTGCTGACATGGGCTATAAAGTCTCTGTCGCAGGCGGTGTCAAGGCTGACGATGTGGCTCGATTTGCAGGCGTTCCGGTTGATGTGTTTATTGTTGGGCGAGCAATTGCTAAAGCAGACGACCCAGCAGCAGCCGCCAAAACCTTTCAGGATGCGATCAGCGCTGCGTATGGTGCGGTAACTTCATGAATAGCATGATGAATTTGCCGTTGGGCATTTACGAAAAGGCGTTGCCGTATGACTTGACATGGATAGAACGACTCGAGGCCGCCAAACGTGCCCAATTTGACTACGTAGAACTCTCAATTGACGAAAGTGATGAACGCCTCGCCCGCTTAGACCAAGCTAATGCCGAGCGGGTGGATATTCGTAATGCCAGCATCGTCACAGGCGTGCCACTTAAAACGATGTGTCTAAGTGTGCACCGCAAGTATCCGTTTGGAAGTGCGTCAGCAGAAACGCGCCAGCAGGCACTTGATATTTTGGATAAAGCTATTGACCTTGCTTGTGAGCTAGGGATTCGGGTAATTCAACTAGCGGGCTACTACGTTTATTATGAAGATGAAACTGAGGCGTCATTGGAATATTACAAGGACGGTTTAGCTAAGGGGCTCGGGCTTGCTGCTAAAGCCGGCGTCATGCTCGCCATTGAAAATATGGATACCGTTGGGGTGGCGTCGCTCGAGGACGGTATGAAACTCGTCAACCACTTTAACTCCCCGTGGCTTCAGCTTTACCCTGATCTTGGTAATTTAATTGAACGCGAAAAAGATATTTTGCCAGAACTTGGATGCGCTAGGGGGCACATGGTGGCGCTACACGTGAAAGATACCCGCCCTGGTGAACCTCGGCGGGTTCCGTTTGGTGAAGGTGGCGTTCCCTTTGAAGCTGCCTTTCGCAAGTTGTATGAACTTGGCTTTAACGGGCCGGTGATGATTGAAATGTGGAACGATAACGCAGCGGACTCGCTCGAGCGCGTCGTCAAGACTCGAGCCTGGGTTGTTGACAAAATGCTCCGCAGCGGCTTGTTGAAGCATCACGATATGCCAAGTGAGTCAGTTGAATCGGTATGATAAAACAGAGTACACATTTCGATTAAATAAGTGGGAAAAACATGATGCTCTCACTTGGGAGCATCATCTGAAATCAAGAAAGATTGCCTATAAACAGGCTTTTTGATACTTAGGATTGTTGCCTTTTTGATAACTTGGGTCAATGATGCACATGCTAATTCAGAAAATCTTAGACATATGTTGATATAGGCGTTACCATGCACAACAAAAAAATATTTAAGCAAAAAAGCAAATCCCAATTATTATCAGAATAGAGGCGATTAGCATGATGCTAACAAGTTTACGACAAGAGGTCTGTGAGGCAAACAAAGCCCTCCTTAACGAGGGCTTAGTGACTTGGACAAGTGGTAATGTGAGCGGGCGCGACTCCGAAACGGGCTACATTGTCATTAAACCCAGCGGGGTGATGTTCCCTGACCTTACGCCAGACAACATGGTGATTGTTGACGAAGACTGTAACCCTGTTGAAGGCGAGTTTGGTGCATCATCGGACACAGCCTCACATGCGTATGTGTACAGAGCAAGGCCAGACGTGATGGGAGTGGTACATACCCACTCGAACTATGCAACGGCGTTTGCGGCAGTCAACAAAAGCATCCCTGTCTGTTTAACGGCTGTTGCCGACGAGTTTGGCTGTGAGATTCCTTGTGCGCCCTATGCCCGCATTGGTGGACAGCAGATTGGCAAAACAATTGTTGATCACATCGGTGATTCGCTAGCGGTGCTCATGCGTCAGCATGGGGTGTTTACGATTGGTGGCAATGTGAGCAAAGCCCTCAAAGCGGCGGTTATGGTTGAGGACATTGCCAAAACAGTCTGGCTTGCCATGCAAATTGGTGAGGTTGAAAGCCTCCCGCAAGAAGAAATTGATGCTAACTATGACCGCTATCAAACCCGTTACGGTACAGCCAACGCCAGCATCAACGAGTGAGGTTGCTGCGCGATGAGTCAATTAAATGGGAGTCAGCTAGATGGGCATCAACCAGAGAGGCGCAAATTAAATAGACGGAGCAGTGATAGGCGTGCCTCAAGTCAACATGCAAGTAGCATACCTGAGGGCTATTTTGATGTTACAGCCATTGGTGAAGGGCAATTGCGCTTGTCTGTACCAGCGGGTAAACGGCTCGAGCAAGCTAGTCAATTTGACGTGAACGTGTCCGGTACAGAAGGAAATGTCACCGGCTTACTGTCACGTTTGGGCTGGTCCTGTGGGCTGGTCACGGGTCTACCGGATTCCCCGCTAGGGCAACGTGTTAAAAATGAGTATCAACTCACGGGGCTAGATTTATCTGCGGTGCACTGGTCAGACTGTCACCGTTTGGCGACGTATTAC
>JBCCOX010000182.1:0-8337 GCA_039025155.1 Deinococcota bacterium
ACTATCAGCATGAATCAGCAAAACATCACCAAATGGCCCATGTACAAACGGGCTCGCCACGGCTTGGGGTATTTGGCCCAAGAACCCAGTGCCTTCCGTAAACTTAGCGTGCGCGATAACTTGCTGGCAATTTTGGAGTTTCAACCGCTCAGTAAATCCCAGCAAGAAGACAAAGCAGACAGTTTGCTCGAAGAATTTGGCCTCACCCGCCTTGCAAGTAGCCGGGCAGATACGCTCTCTGGCGGTGAACGGCGGCGGCTCGAGATTGCCCGCAGTTTAACCACTGACCCGACCTATATTTTGCTAGACGAACCTTTTACTGGGGTTGACCCCAAGTCCATCCGCGAAATTCAGCTCCTTATTGCCGAACTGCGCGAGCGGCGCGGGCTTGGCGTGCTTTTAACCGATCACAGTGTACGGGAAACCTTGGCAATTGCTGACCGCGTATACTTAATGTTTGACGGCAACGTGCGTTTTGAAGGCACACCCGAAGCCTTTGCCAACGACGACGACGTGCGCCACACCTATTTAGGTAGCGACTTCCAGCTTTAAGCCATGCTGTACACGCTGTCACTGCTAACCTTGCTCGTTGCTATGGCCGGTGTCATTGCTTACGCTGGGGACGTGCTAGGCACGACCATTGGGCGCAGGCGGCTCAGTTTATTTGGCTGGCGGCCTAAGCGTACTGGGCAGGTTGTGGGCATTGCCGTTGGCATTTTGATTATGCTGGTCACGCTCAGTATTTTGGCAGTTGCCTTTCGGGGGGCAGCGGCTGTGCTATTAGATGCTCAGCGAACAGCGGACGAAATTGTTAGACTGCGCGAAGAACTACGGGTGCTAACAGCCCAAGTGACCGCCATGGAAGCCAGTTTAGCTGATGCCAATGACGAAATTGATGCTGCTCGAGCAGAACGTAACGCTGCGTTTATAGAGCGTGATGAAGCATTAGCAGAACGCTCACGACTCCAGCAAGAAGCTGCTGGGTTCAGTAATTCGGTGCTTGACCTGCAAGCAGAAATCGCCGAGCTAGACAGCAACCTGCTCACCGTGCAACAAGAACTGGACACAGCTCAAGCATCACTTGCAGACATTGAACTCGAGCGGGACAACGCCTTACAAGACCTCGCTGAGGCTAATCAAGCCGTGGACACAGCAGAGGCAGATGTAACCCGCTTAAGAAGCCTAGTTGCACAAGCCACCAACGCCCGCAACCAAGCTTTACAAGATGTATCTGAACTCACAAGTACCCAGCTTTCTTTGGAACAACAAGCCAGCGCGCTCGAGGAACAAGTGACCGTGTTGCGGTCCAATTTGCAAATTTTGCAAGATCAAACGGTCTCGCTTGAAACCATTAACGCCCAATTGCTCGAGAGCAACCGCAGTTTGCGCGTGGCCAACAGCGTCCTCATTGGCGAAAATGACACCCTGCGCAGTAACGTGGGTGACCTAGATAGCAGGGTGCTGGCCCTAGAAGACCAACTGAACAGCTTGCGCGCAGACCTCAGCAACCAAGCTGATGCGCTGTTGCGGGCTCGTGAGCAGGTGCGGGCTGTGAGTGATGGCGCGCTCACCTTTGAACAAAATGAAGAAATTTACCGCGCAGTGGTGAGTGCTCAAAACCCCGGTGACATTCAACGCGCACTTGCCGAAGCCGTCACAACTGCTAGCAGCATTGCCCTTGGCCGCGGTGCAGGCGAATTGCGCTTATCTATAGATACAGTTAACGCCCTTGTTGAGGGTATTGCCACAACCGAAGGCAGTGATTTATTGCGGTTTGTGTCCCCCACAGATCAATACGGCCCGTCAACGCTCGAGGTTAACCTTGACCTGCGCGAAAACGAACGCTTACTTGACGCTGGCCAGTTGTTGGTTAGCCGCCCCATCTTTTTAGGCGAAGGCGACAACAGCAAAAGTGATACTGCCCTGCGGGATGATGTCACCCGTTTAAGCGCTACCGCCCGCCAGTCGTTACAAGCACTTGGCTACAGCGGTAACAGTACAAGCAGCTTGCCCACTGCTGAGGTTGAGACCCTACTCGCGTGGCTCAACCGGCTTTCTGGCGAGGCCGTGGTCGGCGTTGTTGCCAAAGAACCTGTCTATGTTGCTGGCGACGCTCAGTTAGAGTTTGTCATTGTGCGCTAGTTCGTCAGATAACAGATTGTTCAAATGAGGTTGCCAGCTACGGCTGTATGCATCCTTCATTGAATATGACTGAGATTGCAGATGAGTTCCCATACCTTTAGCAGTTACACGTGATGTTGATACAATCAACACCCTCATATGGTTGCTTCACAGCATCACCCTTGATGACCCCATAAGCCGTCATGGATACGAAATCCGCTTATATCTCGAATAATGCCTAAAGGCATCCAACATGTCCAGCGCGGATTTCGTAGCTTATCTTACCTGCTCTGGCAGGGGTTGATCCCTTCGGGAATCAACCGAATTTGGTATGAGATCATCATCCTTCCCCTTTTTTAACGTACACCTTGCATGTTAATGACCTGTAACAGCATGTGAAATTGCTGCTTAGTGAAAATCTACATACACACAACGTGTCAAAGGTAGAGTGGGACGTAAAATACATCATATACATACTGATTTACACTGTTGTTTAAGCCTTGTCTATCTATGTCGTTGTCAGGTGATTGCTAGTGCCAATACTTTCATGTCACCTGATGACGGATGATGCTGTTTGATGACACACTTTGACCTTACAAAGGTTGACCTAGCGTATTGCTTGAGGTCAATACAAGGTCAATGCAACGTGCCATACAAACTTTTGCACTTATCAAGGGGGAATCATGATTGAATCTATCTTGCTCGCCGTTGATGTTTCTGATGTTGCTGCAGTTTGTGGTGACTATGCCGTTCACATTGCAGCACGCTTGGACGCGCGCGTTCACTGCCTCTATGTGCTAGATCAGCGACTCATTAACATGCCGCACTGGACAGACTATGGCGCTGTAAGTTTGCCCACCATGACCTTCAAAGACGACATGCAAGCGCTCCTTGATACCCAAGCTGATTTGGCTCTGGGGCGGTTTCGTGACAAAGCAGACCCTGCTGGCATCACCTTTGAGCTGCAAAAACGTGACGGTATTCCCGCGCGCACCATTTTGGAACAGGTGCGCGTGAATGACCTTTTGATGATTGGGCGGCGCGGCGAGTCGAATCAGCTTGATGATAGCCTCGAGCTAGGCAGTACTGCTGAAAAAATCTTGCGGCGCAGTCATTGCCCTGTTCTTGTCACCCCCGGCATCTTTACGCCTATAAGCCGTATTGTGCTGGGCTTTGATGGTTCTGAACGCGCCAGTGCCACAATGCGCTATGCGGTTGAATTTGCAAAACGCTTAACTTTACCCCTGACCACCGTAAGTGTCGGTGACGACGCTGAGGTCAGCTTGCACCTTAAAACCGTGCAAGATTACGCCCACGATCACAACATCAACCTAACGACACAGGCAGCATCAGGCAATCCAGCAGACGAGATTTTAGACCTTGCTAGCCCCGGCGATTTAATTGCCATTGGTGCGTTTGGCAGTAACCGCTTGCGTGAATTTTTCTTGGGTTCAACAACCGAAATGATCCTTAAACGTGCGGTGTGCCCAGTGTTGCTACATCGTTAGCCCTTGATAATCCTCAGCGGGTTGTTTTAGCACTGCGCCTACAGCGCTCTGAGCAGTACTTAACACTGTCCCAGTTACGCTCCCACTTTTTACGCCAGCTAAATGGCAAGCCGCAATAGGCACATATTTTGCTGGGCAGGTCGCGTTTTTGGCGTTGCTTCGGCATGCTGACTATGACAGCAAACCTTTGCTGCAGGTGCTAGTGTGTGGCTTACAAAGAGAGTCTCGAGCCACACCCAGACACTCCAAACCTGTCTAAGGTTATCTGTAACGTAGTTGTACAACGGCACATCTTCTAAGCTCGAGTTACATCTTGGGTGCTGCCTGCAGCATTCAATTTGAGCTTTGAAAGGAGCCAGCACACGTGCGACCAGACATACTTTTCTTTAGTTTACTGATCATTGGTGGTTGCTTGCGGCTGGCAGTTAGTATTTTTAACTTGCGCTGGTATATGAACGGACATCGCGGGCGGTTTATTGCTTGGTTGTATGGGCAGCGAGGTGCACGTGTTTTTTGGGGTGTACTTGGTGGCTTGATGGTGGGCATAGGTATCGCTGGCATTGCGGGTGTATTTTAATTCCGTTCAACCTTGTACCGAAGGAGAAACGCTATGTCTGAAGATTCATTTACACTTGGAGCTATCTTCTTAGCAGGATGTTTCACCTTAGCAGCCAGTTGTTTTAATTGGCGGTGGTTTATGAACAGACATCGTGCCCGTTTCATAGTGCAAGGGTTGGGCTATCAAGGTGCACGTATTTTCTATGGATTCATTGGCTTGATGCTAGCTGTGTTTGGGCTAGTAGGATTTTTCACCAGCCTTTAGTGCGTGCGTCTATGTATGTAAATAGATACGTCTTAGGTAGCTAACGGCTCGAGAAAGCGTTGAATCTCTATCCTGTAACCGTCCGGGTCTTTAGCAAAAAAGTGCTCAATGTTGTACTTAGTGTTGTGTTTTGGTGCGCCTTCGGTTTCAATACCAAGCGCTAAACAGCGTTTGTACACTGCCTCAACATCCTCACTGAGAAGCGTGATGATGAGCGCGTTGTGGTGAGCTAGCGCTGGTTGCGTTGCCTCGAGCTGACAAAAGCCAACATAGCCAGCTGCCGCCACTCGAAAGATGAGGCAGGTTTCTTGTTCGCGCACAAGCTTTAGCCCTAAATCGCGCGTGTAAAAGTCGCGGGTTGCAGCTAAGTCTTGACAAGGGTAAAACGCGATGAGGCCGTCGTAGGTAGGGGTAGAATGCGCTCGAGCCGTCACAACTTTTAACCTAACACAAGACACTTTACTAAGCAGTAATAGCTTTGTACATTGCCGTAGCTGCCTTAGCGTGTACAGCTATGTTGGTATTGACCACTTTCGCTGATGCAATACCCTCTAAACATCACTCTCAATGACACGTCGTATAAAAACCCAGTCTATGGTATGATTTTCCAATATTATGCTTTTGGATTGTTTTGACACACGCTGCCAGTGGTCACACGGATGTCATCTTTTGTATAACCATATTTTGTACAGCTATGGCGATACCTACAGCATGACTTGGGGCGTGAGTTAAGGTCATGCTGCGTGAATACCAGCCCGGCGACTACTTTGATGAAACTTTTATAGGTCCAGACCAGCCTCGAGCCCATTATCAAGACATTGTGCAAGCTTTTGAAGCTTATGGGCAAGATGAATTTCAACGTCGTTGGGGCATCATTGACCTCATGATGCGGCAACAGGGCATCACCTTTACTGTGTACAGCGACGCCCGAGGGACTGAGCGCACCTTTCCCTTTGACCCCTTTCCCAGAGTGATTCCAGCCGCTGAGTGGCGGGTTTTGGAAAAAGGTCTCAAACAGCGTGTCAAGGCAATCAACCGCTTTTTACATGATATTTATCATGAGCAACACATCCTCAATGAGGGCGTTGTCCCCCGCGAGCTTATTGAAAAAAACCCCAACTTTCGCCCTGAAATGCGGGGCATTGATGTCCCTCATAAAGCCTACACCCATGTTGTCGGCACTGACCTCATTCGGGATAAGCAGGGTAAGTACATGGTGCTCGAGGACAACCTGCGCAGTCCTAGCGGCGTGTCTTACATGTTAGGCAACCGCACGTTTATGCTGCGCAGCTTTCCGCAGCTCATGGCCCGCCAGCGCGTGCGCACCATTCGAGATTACCCCAACGCGCTGTTAGCCAGCTTGCGCAGTTTAAGCCCCAGTGACGCTGAACCCACTATTGTGGTGCTCACCCCGGGGCAGTACAACAGCGCCTACTACGAACACGCTTTTTTGGCCCAACAGATGGGGGTTGAACTGGCCCACGGGCACGACCTGTTTTGTCATGACGGGCGGGTGTGGATGCGCACCACCCAAGGTCGCCGCGCCGTTGACGTGATTTACAGACGCATTGACGATGCTTTTTTGGATCCCCTGGCTTTCCGCAAAGATTCCATGCTGGGCGTGCCCGGCCTCATGGAGGTCTATAAAGCAGGTCGGGTTGCCCTTGCCAATGCCGTGGGTACAGGCGTAGCAGACGACAAAGCCATGTATATGTATATTCCCAAGATTATTGAGTACTACCTTGGGCAGAAAGCCCTGCTCGAGAACGTGCCCACCTATATGGCAGCTGACCCAGAACAGCTCGAGCACATCGCTACCCACGTTCACAACATGGTCATTAAAGAGGTGGGCGGGGCTGGCGGCTACGGCATGTTAGTAGGTAGCGAAGCTAGTGACGAAGACATCGCCAGCTATTTACATAAAGTTCGTGCAGACCCCGGTAATTACATCGCCCAGCCGATTGTCCAGTTGTCCCGTCACCCAACCTATTATCAAGATAGTCAAAAGTTTGAGCCTTGCCATATTGACTTACGTCCCTATATTTTAATGGGTGAAGACATGACCGTGATTCCGGGCGGGCTCACCCGGGTGGCCCTAAAACGGGGCTCACTTGTGGTGAACTCCTCCCAAGGGGGCGGGTCTAAAGATACTTGGGTGCTGGCTAATGGTCACTAATTTTTACACTGAGGCTAGCAACTTTATCTTTTTAACGCCTGTCAATGTTCAAATGCCTAGTGTGTATCTTGAGGACATGAGCCATGCTTAGCCGTATTGCTGAAAACCTTTACTGGATTGGGCGCTACGTTGAGCGGGCAGAGAACACCGCCCGCTTGCTGGATGTCAATTATTTGGCTGTGGTGGAATCTAGCTCTAATGACCTCATCGCTGAACAGTGGGAACCATTGCTCACCATCATCGACGATGACGACGCAGCGTTTTGCCAGCACTATGCTGAAAAAGACCGCGACAACGTCTCCGATTGGCTAGCTTTTAACCGCGATAACGCCAGCAGCATTACCTCGAGCCTGACCTTTGCGCGCGAAAACGCCCGCACCTTGCGCGACCGCATTAGCTTAGAAATGTGGGAGGCTATGAACCGCGCCTACCTCGAGTACTGTGTGGACAGTCAAGATGTTCTAGCCAAAGAGTCTTTGCACAACTACTGCGCTGGCGTGCGCGATGCTAGCCACCTCTTTTTTGGCATTGCAGATGCCACCATGCCACGCGACCTCGGCTGGTTTTTTATGCGCGCTGGGCAGTATTTAGAACGCAGTGACAACGTGCTGCGGATTTTAACCCTGCGCTACCGCCAACAAAAAAATGCCCTTATTGCTCAAGAAGTGCGCACCCACCGCAGTGTGGCCTTACTTCGGACAGTTAGCGCCTTAGAAGCGTTTCGCAAGCAGTACCACACAGGTATTCACCCCGACGAGGTGGCTGAATTTCTACTCTTAAATGCAGATTTTCCGCGCAGTGTACGCTTTTCACTGCGGGTTGTTCACGAAATTTTAAAAGAGATTCAAACTCGTAACGATGCCGCCGTTGCCAAAACCCCAGTGCGTCAAGCGGGTTGGTTAGCGGCTCGGCTCGAGTATCTACCTGATGCCAAGCAGGTTTTTGAAAACGAAGACCCCCCTGCTGAAGACTTACTAGATGATATTGCGTCTCTTTCAAATACGATTAGTCAAGCTTATTTTGTCTTTAATAGTGATTCTGAACAGGCACAACTACAACAGCAAACCTGAAAGCTTACGGGTGCTGTTTAAAGTTGATGTTGAAGGTATTCGGTTACATCCATATTAGAAATTTTTGACACTTTCTAGGCCGGGTGATAAACCTATTTCAATAACAACCAAATGCGCTATTGCCAGTCAACACATCAACACCAACTACGTTTCATACCAAATCCGGTTGATTCCCGAAGGAATCAACCGCTGCCAGAGCAGGTAAGATAAGCTACGAAATCCGCACTGGACGAGATGATGCCTTTAGGCATTATTCGAGATATAAGCGGATTTCGTATCATTCTACGAACTGATTAAGCGTGACATCAATATGAACTTATGTTGACACCACGCTTAAATTATAGAGTCAGATGTATCTCTATTAGGCCTTGTCTCGTTATTTACGATGATGCATCTGGCGCGTTGGTTTATGTCGTGCTATCCATAAGATGGCGTTCACGTCGTGGTGCACCTAGTCTAGGGAGTACCCAGTAGTCTAAACCGTAGTAGCCAGCAACGCGCCACGCAAGGACTAACCACGTTGCCAAAATGAACATAAGTGGGTTGGTTGAAACAGTGCCTGCAAGTAAAAAGCTAGCGTTCATCAGCCCACCTAAAAAGGCTGAAATACCCGTTAAAAATCCGACGATAAGCGCAATG
>JBCCOX010000183.1:0-8321 GCA_039025155.1 Deinococcota bacterium
AATTTAAGAAATATGCAGTTGAAAGCCGCAGCAGTCAAGAAGAAAGTTACAAGAAGAAAGTTTAGGACTGGAATTAAGTAGCCAAAAGCAAGAAAACGTGAAGCGACTAGACAAATGTAAAAAATAAGCCCTAAAAGCACAGGTTCCAGTTTTTGGATGTGCTGAGTTATGAGGTTAAAGGACGCCATTGGAACACACCTTAATATTCAAGATACCTTGTAAACTGACAGAGCTTTTGATTACCGCACCTCACCTAATACCCTGCATTACATTGTCTTTACCAGCAGAAGTCAATAGGTATAAATCACATGTCTGTCAACTTGAATAGCCTCTCGGAAACGGGCTTTGAGATGATCGCCGTCCATAACAACATCCACAGGCTTCTCAAAAAGCGCTTCTAATGCCTCACGAAACTCACTAAGACGACCTAGCCAGGGTCCTAAATCGGCACCCTCAGCGAAACTAGCTAAAAGGTCAATGTCAGCTACTTGGTTGATGTCATCACAGCGGGCGGCTGAACCAAACAGCTCGAGCCGCACCACCTCAAACTGCTTGCATAGCGCGTTAATAGCATCTTGCTGCTCACGAACTTGAGCTATCATGCAATCACCTCTGTAAATTCATCAAACTTAGACAACGTCAGCAACATGTGTATCGAACTCATCTACAACCTCACCTGAATCCGGATAAAGCTCTGCATACCACGCCCTAAACGCAGCTAGCCCCGCAGCAAACATTCTCTTCCGCCGGGCTGCTTTACCACCCTGCCCGCGCTGCTTAGGTGGCGTTGGGACAAGCCCCCAGTTGGCATTCATCGGTTGAAAGTTGTCTGTTTCGGCCGTTGCCAAAAAGCGCACCAGCCCGCCGAGCATAGATTCTTCTGGCGGCAGAATCGGCGGCTGCCCTAAAACCTGCCGCGCTGCGTTTGTACCCGCTAGCCAACCGGTGGCAGAAGATTCCAAGTAGCCTTCGGTACCAGCCAGTACACCTGCTACGAAGAAGCGAGGGTGTTGCTCGAGCCCCAGATGCTCGGTAAGTAACGACGGCGCATTTAGGTAGGTATTGCGGTGCATCACCCCATAGCGCACCACATCAGCATTGGCGAGTCCCGGCATAAGTTGGAGAACTTCTTTTTGATCGCCCCACTTAAGCCCCGTTTGAAAGCCCACCAAACTCCACATTTGCCCACGCACATCTTCGCGGCGTAGTTGAGCAACGGCATAAAAGCGCTCACCTGTTTCGGGGTGTTCTAGCCCAACCGGTTTCATCGGTCCAAACCTGGGTGTGTCGTAACCGCGCCGGGCAATTTCTTCAATGGGCATACACCCCTCGAAGAACTCGAGCTTCTCCCAATCGTGTGGCACGTGCTTGCGGGCATTGGCAAGCGCTTCATACCAACGGTCATAGTCTTCTTTAGTAAACGGTAAGTTAAGGTAGTCAGCACCCTGGTCGTAACGCCCTTTGTAATAGGCAATGTTCATATCGATGCTGTCAACATCAATCACTGGGGCAGCAGCATCGTAAAAGCCTAAAAATTCCATGCCGACAAGTTCACGGATGGCATCTGCAAGTGGGTCAGAGGTCAGCGGGCCGGAGGCAATGACCACTGTGCCATCTGGCAAGCTTGTAAGTTCTTCACGGTGAACGGCGATGTTGGGGTGGTTGTTTATTGTTTGGGTAACAAGTTCGCCAAATTGGTCGCGGTCAACGGCGAGTGCGCCCCCAGCGGGGAGGCTCGAGGCTTGGGCGCTGGTCATCACTAGCCCACCAGCAATGAGCATCTCAGCTTGTAAAAGCCCTTTGGCGTTGGTTTCTGCTTTACCGCCAAAACTATTGGAGCAAACCAATTCCGCAAAACTATCTGTGCGGTGCGCCGGGGTCATCTTCACGGGGCGCATTTCGTACAGGTCAACCTGCACGCCCAAGTTAGCTGCTGCCAGAGCTGCATCACTCCCGGCCATGCCGGCACCAATCACGGTGATGCGCGGTTGTTGAGTTGAGGTCATCGTCATAACTTGCAGTGTAGCAAGATCATGCAGATTGTATCTGGTCAGATGCAGACATAATCAAACAGGGCATGATTCAAACATCACACGAGTAAGTCACCAAATAGATGATGCTGAACTCATCTTTAGTGCTAGTGACCATACTGGCATCACCTGCCACTGTTAAGAACAGTTTTATGGATATCAGTATCAGCTTCATGATTTTGATTGATTATCACGCCATCAGCCAAACAAAAAGCGCTTGCTTCTACACTGTTGGTAGTTACAAGCGCTTGATGATAGGTTGTAGATGTTATCTCAACATCCAGAATATCCGTGAGAGAAGGTTTAGTTAACGCTGCCTGCTGTTCCCGCATTACCGTCTACATCGTTATTTGAAACATTGGGCATTGGATCAACGTCAGTATTATCACTTTGCTGGATAGGCGATGGGGGAGCTGGGGGAGCTGGACGAACAGATGCGCCGTCCACTTGGTAGTGTTGCCAGAGGAGATAGCCACCTGCTGCCAACAAACCTAGGGATAAAAACATGTTGTTGAAGATGCCAAAACTGTTGAAACCACTAAACGCAATCATAATGCTCATGAGGAGCGTGCCGATAGCTGGGTAACGCGCCCAGGTTTGCCGACCTCTACCTTTAGGCAAACGGTAAAGCGTCACAAAGGTTGCAGTAATCCCCAAGAAGAAGATGATGCCTTCATCAATCCCAAACAAGGGGGCAGCGTTGAATGCTAGCGTGATTAACACACCGCCGGGGATGATCGCCCACCACTGTTTATTATTGCTGACATAGATAGCAATAAACCCTAAGCCTAGTGTTCCCAAAAACAAACTTCCAGATAAAGGTCCAGCTAAGGTTGCCAGCGCCAAAGCTAAGAGCGCCGAACTGGGAATGAGCGCCCACCAGTTTTCGTGACGCTTACGCCGGAAAACTTGGAAAAATGCAAATGCGCCTGCACCAAAAAGAAGTAAGGGTAAAAGATTAGGGAACGCGAATAGACCTGTACTAGCTAAAAAGAAAAATGCACCAGCACCCAATAAGATATACGCCAATTGCTGTTTCGAGAGGTTCTCGAGGTTCATAATGTTGCCTCCTTAACGAATCTAAAATAAGTTTAGAAAGCTTGGGGGTGAACTGTCATCACACCTTGGGGTGAACCTCAGGTGACAGGTTCAGGTGATAGGGTACACGGTTACGTGTGAGTGAGCATCGTGTGACTGAATCAGTATAACTGCGAGGTTAGTAGGGACTAGCGCCTTGCTTAGGGGCATCCTGCTGAGGTTCATCATGAATGTCGCGAACAACTTTGGCAGCCATCTGTGACATAAACGCAAGGTCACTTTGTACAGTTACAAGCTGGAAGCCTTTATCTAACATCTTGCGGGCATACGCTGCTGAGCCGTTGTGTAAGCCTGCGACTAAGTTGTGGGTTTTGGCGACCTTCAGAATAGTATCTAGCGCCTCT
The DNA here is from genome assembly GCA_039025155.1 of Deinococcota bacterium. Classification (GTDB taxonomy): domain Bacteria; phylum Deinococcota; class Deinococci; order Deinococcales; family Trueperaceae; genus JBCCBI01. The sequence goes on from JBCCOX010000183.1 coordinate 3,473, forward strand.
GGTACGGGACCGTCCTCAAAATCTGCACCGGGTTTACCGCCCAGAGATTGGCTCAAATCAGCAGGGCCAACGTAGAGCCCGTCTAGTCCGGGGGTACTGGCAATGTCCTCGAGGTTCTCCATCGCTTGTGCCGTTTCGATCATGGCGAGGGTGAGGATTTCATCGTTGGCGTGGGCAGCGTAGTCAGCGCCAGCAACTAGTTTCACTCGAGTAGGTCCAAAACTGCGGTAGCCAAGGGGCGGGTAGCGGCAGGCACCTACAAACGCCTCACACTGTTCCCTCGTGTTGACCATCGGGCAGATGATGCCGTAGCAGCCCAAGTCCAACATTTTCATGATGATGCCGGGTTCGTTCCAAGGAACCCTTGCCATAGGCGTAACGTCGGTCGTGGCGATAGCTTGCAGCATGGGAATGGCAGACTCAACCATCGCCAGTCCGTGCTGCATGTCGATAGTGAGGCTGTCAAAGCCTTGGTGGGCCATGGCTTCGGTGGCGACGGATGAAGGAATGTGTAACCAACCGTTGACAAGACCTTTACCTTCAGCAAACGCGCGTTTAAGTGGATTGGGGCGCATATTGAACCTCCTGTGTGATATCGTGCTTTGTAGTTAGGTTTATGTTTATAGCAAGATACCCTACTAACGCAAAATGCTTACTCAGCAAACCGTATCAACATCATATGTAAATGTCCAATTTTGACCGCAAGATTCAGATAGAAATGCCTTCCTTCTTTAACTAAGCTGGACAGCATGACATCTAAACTTTCTATCTTTGGCATTTCAGGTGTATCTCTTGGGGTCGTGTTTGCTGGCTTATTTGCACTTTCTGTAGCCTTTCGAGACGTTTATTTTGGCAATGTGTTTCAAACGCTTAGCTTTTTTGGTGTTGTGGTGCTGGCATTTTCTGTTTGTACTGTTGGCTTTAATGTCATCGTCATCAGCACTGACCGCGCACAGTACGCTCAGATGTTTATATGTTGGCAAGATGTGGTGGCCGTCAATGTGTTTACTGCAAGCGCTTGGCTTGCTTACTTTTTTGCCCTCACACACCTCGAGCCCTCTATTGTCAATACGCTCTTTTCGGGCATCGCACCACTTACGTTGATCGTGCTGGCAAGTTCTGGCATCTACCGTCGTGCGGTGACGCGCACTACGCGGCTCGAGCAACTTGCGCAACTGGGCGTACTGCTGTCACTGTTATTTTTGGCAGCAGTGACGTTGCGTGGGCTAGCAGGATTCAGCACAGCCTCAACCACCATGCAGGTTTTAGGGTTAGTCCTTGCGCTCTTTAGCGGGGTAAGTATCACTGTTGCGGGCTTGTATTCTAAACGTCTACACGATGCTGGCCTCAGCGCTGAGAGTGTGGTGGCGGTGCGTTTTATCCTGCTCATACTTGTCTCAGTCGGTGCTTTAGGGCTTCGTGCTGACGCTAGCTTGATACGACTTCCTATGACAACGCTTATCACACTAAGTCTTGCAGCAACTATTCTTATTGTGTTGCCCATCTACCTAGGTCAGTGGGCGCTAGTACTAACGTCTGTGATGACCTACACGGTTGTGAGTGCGCTCCAGCCTGCCCTCCTATTTATACTCCAATTAGGTGACCCCCGTATTAGCTATTCTGGCTACAGCTTGGCAGGTATTAGTGCCTACAGTTTGATGGTGCTGTTAGGTGCTGCTGCGCATGCACGTGGCATGCGTGCGCAACATTAAAGTTGATGCAGTGATTGCTAAACAGGATGCCTACTGTATTGTCAGATTTATACGGTTACGGCGGTTGTGCCAACAGCCTCGAGCCCGAACGGTACTTCTCTTAAATCACTTAGAGCCTCGCGTACTGCAGCGTGTTGACCATCCGGACAACAGACAATCACAAACGCACTAATTTTGCCGCCGGGAAGTTGCGCATACGCGCCCACATCATGCACGCGCTTGGTGATGTCCTTGACGTAATCATCTAAAAATCGCCCGGGGAGTTGTTGTTTTAGGGTTTGCTGCTCCGCGATGATCTCGGCGACACGTTGCAGATTGCTGTTGAGGAAGGCTTGTTCTAGCTCAACGCCAATCGCTTTAATGTCATGCAATAAATCAAATGCTTCGCGAATGTGACTGCTTAGTAGATCAAGTGATGGTTTGCTTTTAGCATGTCTACCGCTATAAAAAAAGAGGAGCGAGTCGGCAAACTTCTGCTGCATGTCATCACTTAAGTCAATATCTCTTGGGGCAATTTTACTGCCTTCATACTTAATGACTTTAAGCCCGCCCAGCGCGCAAATTGTGGGGTCGTGATAGCCGGACGCACCCTGCAAAATATCCACCTCAATGCGGGCAGCTTGTTGGTAAATCTCGTCTTTGCTCGGTGATTCGCCTTTGAGCTTGTACATCGCATGGAGCAAACTCACCGTCACTGCGCCAGATGTGCCGAGGCCGCTTTCACCTGCTAAATCCACCATCACAGACAAGCTAAGTGGCGTGTCTTGTAAGCCAGTCAGGTAAAGGGCTTCACGGATGAGGTCGTTGCGAATTTGCCGAGCGTTGTTGACCTTTTCGCGCACGTTTTGATAGTGCAACTCAAAATAACCGTCGAGGTTGTGTTTAAGCGCGACATAGACATATTTATCAATGGTCATACTCACGGTGATGCCGCCGTATAACTCCGCATATTCTTTAATGTCGGTTAAACCACCTGCTAGCGGAATGCGAAGCGGTGTTTTACCCACAGTCATTGCACTCATACGGGTTGCTCCACTTGCTGATGTTGAGGTGGATGGAGTTCGTTTAAACGTTCCACGACTTGCTGTATGTTTTCCTCTGCTGTGGGGGTGACACCGCCGAGGTGAATCCATTCATCAGCAACCAAAGCGGCAATTTGCTGACCGTGGTCGATGGCGTGTTGCAAGTTGGGCAGCACGCGGTATTCACCTTCGCGCCGTGAAAGCATCATGTTCAGAACATCTGGCGAGAGTTTCCACAAGCCAATGTCGTAGAGGTCATCTTGCCCGCACCAAGCCTTAGTAACTTTGGCAACCTCACCTGAACGGTCAACGGTGGCTTTGAGGTTGTCTTTTTCGTCTGCATGGCCGGGTGCAAGGGTTTGTAGGTTGTCCCATGGGTGCTTGATAGCCTCAGCAAAAAGTTCGACGGGCACATACAAATCTGCCAGCCAGACAAGTATTGATGATGTAAATGTCATTGCTTCATGGGCGGTGTAAATCGCGTGGGCGGTGCCGAGTTGTTCGGGTTGCTCGAGGTAATTCACCTTCAAACCCTCAAACGCTTTCCCAAAATAACGCCGCAGTTGCTCTTGATGATGCCCCACAATGAAGGTGAGTTGGTCGGTGGTTGTGTCAGCGTGTGTTAGTAAATTACGTAGTGAATACTCAACAAAAGGGCGCAAGTTCACCGGGTACATGCACTTTTGCAAGTAGCTTCCCAGCGAGCCCATGCGGGTGCCTTTACCCGCTGCTAGACAAAGATAGTTCATAGATGACGTACGCTACCATACCCATCTTATAGATCACACCTCATTGTTTGAAAAAAATATTACAATATACATTAGTTCTGATCATTGCTTTGACACTCTACACCTAACATGACGGAACCCTGATCTGTATTACGGTTGTAGCTAATCAAGCTCTCGTAAGTGATTGTACAACTGATGTTCTCACGAGACCTGGAAGCTTGTTGTCCAATTTCAAGTTGCTCAAGGTCGCTGTCAAATTGTATCTCAGCTTTAGGTACACCAAATGCATCTCGACCAATCTTTCTTAATGCAATTGGTATTTGCTCGATTCCAATATATTGGGTTGTACCCATGCTATTGAGCTGTATTTTCCTACAGTCGTCGCCTTGACAGTAAAGGTTCAGTATTCTCGCATTTTCTTCACGAAGTATGGTTGCCACATGCAGATTTTCTGCAAGCTCTTCTCGTAAAGAATTTATTTCCTCCTGCAAAGCATTATTTTCATCAGTAAGTTGCTCATTAGCTGATCTTGCTTCCCTAATTTGTTCTTCAGAAAAGAGCTGATCATTTAATCTCGTACTAACACTTCCAAGATTTTCCAAAAGGCTTACCAAACTATTTCCCTCTGGAGATTCCAAGAGTGCAACACTAGCTTCAAGGCTTTGTACTTCTCTTTGTAGCCTGCCTATTTCATCATTAGCACTGTTGCGGCCGATATTATAGAAAAGCAGAAGCCCACCAAGGGCTAAAATATTTAAGAGCCACCTGATGTATTCACTAAGATTAATTGTCTGATGTCGTTCACTCATATGAAAATTGTCTCACGATATTTAGAAAATGGCAAGGTATGTTTGAGATGTGGTTATACCTAAGTTATACTAGACTCATGAAGACAGCTATTTCCATTCCAGACCCGCAGTTTGCAGCGGCTGAGCAGCTTGCTAAGCGTTTAGGACTTTCCCGAAGTGAGTTGTACCAACACGCCCTTGCAGAGTTTATTGATAGGCATGACCAGGACTGTATTACGGATATGTTGAACCATGTTTATGATGACAGTCACGACAGTGGGCTGGAGCCCAACCTAGCAGCCATGCAGATTCAATCCCTACCAACTGATGAATGGTAATTGCCAGGGGTGACATCTGGTGGGCATCTTTAAGCGCACCAACGGGCTCTGAACCGGGTTACAGAAGGCCCGTACTGGTTATTCAAGCAGACGCCTTTAACCGCAGCCGCATGAATACGGTGATTGTGGCGGTGATTACCTCGAATACCAAACTCGCCAGAGCACCAGGCAACGTGAAGCTCGAGCGGCGTGACAGCGGCCTCAAAAAGACATCCGTCGTCAATGTGTCGCAAGTTATTACCTTAGACAAAAGCTTTTTAA
>JBCCOX010000184.1:0-8318 GCA_039025155.1 Deinococcota bacterium
TAAACCCATGGTTGAAATTGGTGGGCGGCCTATTCTTTGGCACATTATGAAAATTTTTGCCACCTACGAGGTTGATGAGTTTATCATTGCGTTGGGTTACAAAAGTGACTACATCAAAGAATATTTTTTAAACTTTTACGCCATTAACAATGACATCACCGTTGACCTTGCCAGCGGACAAACCACCATTCATGAAGGCAATCAACCTAACTGGAAAGTTCACCTGGTGGACACCGGGCTCAACACCATGACCGGGGGGCGGCTTAAGCGCGTGCGCAAATGGCTCACCGAAGATGAGCCGTTTTTCTTTACCTACGGTGATGGCGTTGCCAATATTGACCTTGATGCCCTGCTCGAGTTCCACCGGGCACATGGCAAACTTGCCACGGTCACAACGGTGCGCCCTCCGTCAAGGTTTGGCAACATTGCCTTTGACCACGAGCGCATTACGGAGTTTTACGAAAAACCCGAAAGTGGCGAAGGCTGGATTAACGGTGGTTATTTTGTTTTAAACCCCGCCGCTATCGATTACGTTGAGGGCGACGATACTGTTTGGGAACAGGACCCCATTCGCGGATTAGTAGATGACAACCAGCTTATGGGCTACCGTCATCCGGGGTTTTGGTCCTGTATGGACACGCTCAAAGAAAAACAGATGCTCGAGGCATTGTGGCAGCGCCCCGACACACCTTGGCGTATCTGGGCAAACTGACGGCACACTTGTCCTATACATGAATCAATCTACTGAGGACGCAACGCTTACGCAGGGCACTGTATCGCTATAATCTTGATATGTCAGATGGCACTAGCATCCACCAAGCAGCGCGTTTTGCTAATGATGATCCTGAGCTGCTGCGCTTTCGTTGGCAAGACCTGCCTCGAGTTAGTGAGCAGCTTAGCATTGCTAACCTCCCCGGTACAGGTGGACACATTCGGGCTGAACTAGACGATTTTCAAGTGGATGAACTACCTTTGTACGAAGCGCAAGGTTCAGGCTCGTTTTTGTACGCTAGGGTGGAAAAACGTGGGCTTACCAGTAGCGATTTGGTCAAGGTACTCAAGCAAGCTGGTGTGCCCGAAAAACGCATTGGCATGGCTGGGCTGAAAGATAAATATGCTGTCACACGGCAGTGGCTCAGTATTCCCAACGCCCAAGCAAACGCGCTTAGTGCCCTTGAAACCCTCGAAGGCGTGCGCATTTTAGAAACCTCGCGCCATAAAAATAAGCTGGGTATAGGTCACTTGAAAGGCAATCACTTTCAAGTTCGTGTACGCGGCACACAACCAAATGCCGCTGGTATTGCCAGCACCATTCTAGAGCATTTAGCTACCTGCGGTCTTCCCAACTATTTTGGCCCGCAGCGCTTTGGGCGCTTTGGTAACAACGCCATTGACGGGTTTAAGGTCGCCCGTGGTCAAGATGTGCCCGGCGGCAAGCGGCTGGCACGGTTTTTTGTGGCGTCACTGCAGTCTTTTGTGTTTAACCAGCTTCTCGCTGAGCGCATTCGTGCGGGTCTTTACGATGCTGTTGTAAGCGGGGATTGGGCCAAAAAACACGATACTGGTGGTACTTTTTTAGTTGAAGATGGCGCTTTAGAAACGCCCAGAGCAAAACGGCTCGAGATCAGCAGTGCGTTACCTTTATTTGGCAAAAAAGTTCGTCCTAGTCAAGCTGAGGCAGGCCTGCTCGAGCAAACCGTGTTAACTCGCTACGGCTTAGCTTGGACAGATGGTACCCGCTTGCGCGGTGACCGCCGCATCAGCCGCGTGGTATTGACAGATACATCCGTAACACCCTATAAAGACAGCTACGTGCTTGCATTTACCCTACCCAAGGGGTCATTTGCCACAAGTGTGCTGCGCGAAGTTTTAGATGTAGAGGTAGACGCACCCACAGACGCCCCTGCTGAGAGAACCCTAGAACCCGACTTAGACAACCGTGGCTAGTAGCAATCACACAATACACGTTGGTACATCACAAATTTAGGTGATGTTGCTGATAACACCGCCATCATTGACTGATCTTCAAGGGCTAACTGAGGTGATCTCCCCTTTTCCCTTGCTCTATACACAAACTTGCGCTTTAACAATCTGTAACAGCACTTAAATCTGTAGCAGCACGTCGTAAATAGAACTACTGACGAAACCACTCAACGAAAAAACGAAAGCTAGCTCGTCCACGAATGGTGACCTCAACATCTTCTCGAACTTGGGTACTAATAGCTTCGTCACGATTATCAAAGGGTTCTGGTATCTCATCACAGGTCATCGTTGTGTGTACATCAAGCGGCAATATATTGAGCGGCAAGATGACATTGATATTATCCCCCGGACCGACATCACTCAAACGATTGGTTACGGTGTTGTAGCCATCAGCTTCAAAGCACAGCAAAAAGTAATAATCAGGAACACCGTTCATAATCAGTGGGTAGCTACCCTCACGCTCGAGCTGCTCATCAAGCTCAATGCGTCCACTGTCATCGGTTGTAAAGACAGCTTCATTCACTACAAGGTCATCACGCCAATCGAGTCTCTCTAGGTGCATACGCGCGTTTGTAATGGGCTCACCTCGAGCAGTTGTAATCTCGCTTGTCATATCAGGAACAACTACATAGCTGCGGCTACAAGCTGTTAAGCTAAACACGAGAACGAGGACACACCAAACAGACCTCCAGCCAGACACCTTACCGACAGCTTGCCGACCCCAGACGTGGTTGTTGTGATGGTTCACAAAGGCATTGTAGAACGTAGGTAGTATTGGTCAAGTAGTGGCAAATTGTAAACCTTTTTGTTGACAAAACCCTTGCTTAACCTCGCGCTCAAGAACATTGTCCTCAACGTGCTAAACTGGTTGTGTAGTGTAGTGCAATAGGCATAAACATTGAGCTGTAAACTAAGCTGACTTGTGGATACTTGCCTGACTTGGTTAGGGTTGATGCTCTTTCCGGTGATTCTTAGGGAAATTAACCCGTATAGCATGCCTAAACACAGCTAACACAACACTTCCGGGTTGTATCAGATAAAGCCCGCAGAGGTTCATCTGATAGTTAATCAAAATCGGTATGAGTTAGCCAAAGCTTAACGGCTAATACTAGGGGTTATTCCTATCTCTTTGACCAAGCTAACACCAGCAAAATACGCCCATAAATCTAGTATTATATTGAGAGAACTTATAAGTTGTAGAAAGTACATACAGCCATGACAGTGCGACCAACTAGCTCAGCAAGCACAGCGACAAGTACAGCGCTAGCAAGTCAGCTCGAGCACCTCGCCACCCTTCAACAGCGGTTGCAACAAGCTGACACGACGCGCCAGCTTGTTTTGGGTTTTGTCCGTGGCTGTCACCGCTTGCTGACGATGGGACAAGCCGCTCGAGCGCCTACTTTGAGCATTGCGCTGATATTGACAGACGCTTTAGAAGATACGCCTAGTACTCACATTGATAATAGCGTCTGTGGGCTCTGGTTGCTTCAAGGCAACATTCGCTGGTTAGCTGAACAAGCACAACAACGTCTTGCATCTGATGTACTTACCGACATGTTGGTCCACGCCCAAACACCTTCTCACAACAAATTAGCTGCCTATCTGTTAGCACATATGCCGGAGGCCTTAAGCCCAGACCTCAACGTCATCCACAGTGCGTTTTTAGAACGTCCTACAAGGTCTGTGAAGCAACTTAGCAGGCAGGTAGCGGTGTCACAGATGCCAACAGATGGTCATAACGATGGTCATAACGATGGTCACAACGATGTGCCTGCAGGGTTGCTGGCTATTATTGAACATCCTGCCCACGCCCCTACTACAGATGAAGCCAGCGCAACGCCCCAGCCCAGCCCAGCAGATGGCCTTAGCGACAGCGAGCAAGCTTTGCTCAAGCTCGCGCTAACACACATGGCCCACTGCTTATCTTTGTTACGGCAAACGCCTGCCCCTACTAATACAAGCCGTTTGCTTGCTAGCAATGAAGCCATACCTGACTGCTACCTTGGCATTGACCACGAAGGGCGCGTTCAGCATTTAAACCAACGGGCAGCAGATATGCTGGGCTACAGCAAACAACAACTCTATGGACGCTTGTTAAAAGACTTGCTACCACACTTTCGCAGTGGGCTCGAGCAAACCCTAAAAAACGCCACCTCGAGCGACCGCCCCCAGTGCCTTGACGTAGAGTCACCCTACGACGGTAGTTGGCAAGAACTGCACATTCAAGCTGTTGTGGGCGGTTTTCAACTTTATAGCCGTGATATTAGCGAGCGCAAACGGGTTGAAGCTGTACTCGAGCGCGAACGGGGTGAACTGCACCGCTTAGCTGACTTTCGCCACAAACTTGTTGCGTTTATCAATCGTACACTCCAAATTGTGCCCCAAGACGGCTGGCATCAAGAATTTTTAGAGTGTGTGCTGAAGGTGATTCCCAATGCCCAAGCGGGTAGTTTGGTTATGCCAGATCACAGTCCTGAGGGGCGTTTTTACTACGTAGCTGCCGTAGGCTACGAACTTAGTGAGCTGCGAACTATTAGCTTTACCGAAGCCGACATGCAACTTCGCGCTCAAGAACATCCTACGGTAGTACATTCTTGGCAGCATTCTTACCCTGACGTGTTTCATAAGCAACGTGAACAGGTATTACACGTTACCGGCAACACAACTTTAATGGACCAACTCGGTGCCATCGCTGCAAGTCTGTGTGTACCTGTATTTGCTGTTGAATCAACACCTATGGCTCATCCAGTTCATGATTCCTCGAGCCAGAACACCACCACGCCTAGTCAACACCTCACAGGATTAGCTCAACCTACAAACTACACAGCCAAGCACGTTTCTCCATCACCGTCCAAAGACTCAGCACAGGTATCTCACAGCTTAAATATTGATACTCAAGCTACAACAGCCCACACAAATAAACCTTTAGCAGCCATGTTGTTCATTGATAATTTTGACCACGCTGATGCTTTTCCCCCTGATGTTTTAGAACTAGCTCAGACGGTAGCTACGCAAATGGCCATACTTTTACAGCGCTTTGCCCTAGAACACGCCATTAGACAAAACGAACGCCGCTACCGCTACGTGACAGACGTGATTGCTGAGGTTGTTTATGTCTACCGTCAAAACGAAGAAGGGGTGTTTGTTCGCGAGTGGGGTAACTGGCATAACGAACTGCGTTTAACTGGCTACACACCCGAAGAAATTGACACCCTAGGCGGTTGGTCAGGCATTATTCACCCGGATGACGTGCAGGTTCATCTTTTGCAAAAAACGCGCATACGCCAAGGTGAAAGTAGCATCGGCGAATACCGTATTATCACCAAATCAGGTGAGGAACGCTGGATTCGTGACTTTTGTAAAGCGGTGCTAGATGAAAGTGGCAAGGTGCTGATTCAATACGGCGCAAATCAAGACATCAGCGAACAAAAACGAGCCGAACACGAACTCGAGGCCCTACTCGCCCTCACCAAACAGCAACGTGCCCTCGCTGAAGCCCAACTGGCTGAACTCAAAGACCTGCATGCTGCCAACCACCGGGTGACGGCTGACCTGCGCGCTAACGAGGCACGCTACAAACGCATTGCCGAAGAAAACATCCACCTGCTCACGCTTGAAAAAGAGCAGCGCCTCAATTTAGAAGCGCGCATTGGCGAGCTGGCTATGCTCAACAACCTCAACCGGGTGGTGTCGCGGGCAACAGACCTAGACAGCACTTTAGCCATCATCACTGAACATGTGGCCCACTTGTTTCAAGCCACCCACTGTCATGTGGCGCTTTTGCGTGATGTTGACAATGCGTTGGAGGTCGTCGCAGAATACGCAACTCACCACCCAGACCCAGACCCAAATCCGGACTCAGACCCAAACCCAAATCCAGACCCAGAAAACGCCAAGCTCACAACAAAACTGGGGCTAGTGATTGACATTAGCGAGCAAACAGCAGCTTACAACGCCATTTATCAAGGACAAGCAGCGGTTGTGCAAGATATGGGCTCGAGCCCAGCAGCCCCTCAAACTGCACCAGCAAGCTCGCTTGTTAACACCACGATGATTGCCCCCTTACGCGCTAGAGACAACATATTTGGCATCATCAGCGTGGAAGCTGAAGAGGTAGAAAAACCCTTTAGCCAGCAAGAATTGAGTTTGTTAGAGACCGTTGCCGGCAATGTCGCTGGGCTCATCAGCAACGCCAAGCTTTACAGCTTACAAAAAGACCAATTTGATACCCTCAAAACGCTTAAATCTCAGCTCGAGCGCAAAAACCGCGAGCTTGTCTATTTAAGTATGCGCGACCCGCTCACAGGTTTATACAACCGCCGTCATTTTGATAGGGTTCTCGCCCAAGCATTTACAACAACCCAACACCGCAGCAAAGAGCAACTTAGTGTTGCCGTGTGCGACATTGACAACTTCAAAAAAATTAACGATACCTTTTCACACGCCATCGGCGATGATGTGTTGCGAACTGTAGCCACCTTGATGCTCAGTTGTATGCGGGCTGTAGACACAGTTGCCCGTTACGGCGGCGAAGAATTTGCTATCGTGCTGCCGCAGACTAGCTTAGAAGATGCTGCTGCCGTCTGTGAGCGCATTCGTGAAGATATTGCCAACTACCCTTGGCAGGAAGTTCAAGCCAGTTTAGGTGTGACTGTAAGTATTGGCATTTGTGCAGACACCAGCGTAAGCAACCACGAAAAGATGCTCAACTTTGCAGATCGTAATTTGTACAGAGCGAAGCATAATGGGAAGAATCAGGTCTGTTATTAGAGGTTAACACTCGAGCACTTGCCATGCTCCTCTAAAATGGCTACGACTTTCTAGTGAGGCATGTGTGACTTCCCGTAACAAAATTAAGTAAGGGGTGCTCGCAAACAGATTGCCAAGGTTGTAAAGACAAAATTTTATCTGCATGTCTCACGCGGTGTAATTGCAACCTGATATTTTGCGACTGTCCTCTGATTGTTAGCGGAATAAATCTAGGATAAGCACCCAGCTCGAGCTGCAACGCTTGAATGTCGTATGTAGCTAAGGTGACATGACGAGCGAACAAACCATTGCGATGAAATTCGAGGTGGTCATCATAAATGGTCAGCCCGCCTCGTTGGCGAACAACATAGGTATACCAGAGTAACCCTGCTGCGATAAAAAGTGGACTAAGGGGTAAGAGCAATGAAGCAATTACAAGTGGTAAATCTTTGAGTGGAAGCCCTGGAGGGTCAAGCACGTAAAAACTGACAAAGCCTATTATGGCTATTGGTGGAAGAAGAAGAAAGAAAACTGCAATTTTACTATTGGGTTCTAGTTCAAAGATAAAAGTTAGATGATTAACATTGCCCAACTTGGGTAATTGATTGGTGACTGACAAATCTTTACGACGCATAGCTCGAGGATATCCTTTCATACTTCTTATAAATTACACCCTGAAATAAATCGTGCTTGTATTTAGATTAGGGTTTTTATTTTGTAATGGATTAGCACTCGAGCTGCTCCCACTTCGCCAAAAGATGCGGGCGTCCTTCAACTATCACCTCACTCACGGTCAACAGACACGCAAGTAAAGGATGCTCACAAAGACTGTCTTGTGTTGGCATCGTTAGTCTCTTACCGTCAACTCGCACACGCTGAAGTGATAGGTGGATTCTGTCCGAAACGCCTTGAATGGTGAGGGGTACGTTGAGTGGGTATTTTGCGAGCTCGAGCCGCATAGTTTGAATCTCGCTAGTGGGTAACGTGATGTGCTTGGCAAACGGCCCGCGCCGTGAGAACTCGAGGCGGCCTTCATACACCACAAGCTCCCCACGTTGGCACAAGACAAAGTTAGCCCAAACAAGCCATAGCATGACCACCGCAACCAACCATGACCCCGCTACAAGTAGCCACGCCTGCCTTAGCAAAGGGTCGCTACTCACACCTGAAGACACATCCCAGACGATATACGTAAGCATCATTTGAAGCAATGTAACAAGGCCTGTTAGCAGCCAAGCAATGACCCAGCCAATCCCCGGTGTGTAACTAAAGGCGACACCCACATCGTTTGTTGGCGTCTGTAGGGTTGGCGATGGCGTGATGGTAGCGTTAGACATGCGTCCAGATTACCGGGTTTTAACTATAGGGTTTTGACGCTAGCAACTTGCTTACAGCTCAAGGTGTTTGTAATGTGAATGCCTGGTAGTGTGAATGTCTGCAATCTCCTACAAAAAATAAGCTACCTACAGCACACGACTACGTTGCGTGTGGCAACATTCTTCTTGGTATACTCACCGCAAGACGCGGGGTTTGCAACATTAGGGGTCTACAACATTCAAATGGTCAATATGTCTATCTGAAACTCA
>JBCCOX010000185.1:0-8314 GCA_039025155.1 Deinococcota bacterium
AAGAATAGCCTAGGCATAAACGCCTCCAAGAGTATGCTTGCCTTTTAATACTGCCAACGAAAAAATTAACGAATATGGGACAACTTATTCAAGGCGGTTGTCATGGCTTTAGGGAAACCGAGTCCGCCGTGACCTGCATTTTCTAAGACACCTAAATCACTACTAGACCATGCTTTGTGCAATTTCCAAGCAATATCCAAAGGCCCTGAGATGTCGTAACGTCCATGAATAAGCACTGCTGGAATATGGTTAATTGAAGGTATATTGGCCATGATTTCGCCAGCTTGTAAAAAACAGGTGTGACGCCAATAATGGGTGACTAAGCGCGCAAACACCATGCGAAAGTCAGGGTCTTGATAGCGCGGATTAGGTTGCCAGCCCGGCATTAACGACACGTGCGTATCTTCCCACAAACACCATTCATAGGCAGCACGTTCGCGTACATCAGGATTGGGGTCAGCTAGTAAGCGCGCGTAACCAGCAGCAATATTGCCATATCTCTCATCTTCAGCTAGCAATGCTGTAAACCGCTCCCACTCACGTGGAAAAAGTCTGCCCATGTCGTGGGTTATCCACCTTACTTCTCGTTGTGGATCAGCAATAATTGCGCCCAATACCATAGCTCTGACACGTTCAGGATAGCGCTGTGCGTAGACAAGACCCAAAGTAACGCCCCAAGAAACGCCGACAATCACCCAAGCTTCAACACCTAAATGTTTGCGCAGTACTTCAATATCGCCAATGAGGTGATGTGTTGTATTGGTACTGAGGTCAACCTCGAGGTCACTTGCCAAAGGACGACTGCGCCCACAACCACGTTGGTCAACCAAAATGGCGCGGTAAACCTGAGGATTAAAGTTACGTCTTGCACCTACACTGCAGCCACTCCCCGGTCCACCGTGTAGATAAAGTGCAGGTATGCCGTCTTGAGAGCCTACTTCTTCGTAATAGAGGCTGTGACCATCACCGACCTCGAGCATCCCTACATTAAACGGCTCCAGCTCTGGATAACGCTGCGTCACAGTGAACACCAGTCCAACAGGTCTAGCACCTTATCTATCAACCTTTTGATAGCCACGTACATAGTCCACAATCATCGTTTTAGGAAAAGGTGCTGCGCTTGATGCCGGCGCTAAAGCATCCGGCAATTCGTAAATATTGAGCATGAGTTGCATAGAATAGGTTGGTGATTGTGGAATGGTTCTAATGTGCTCGTTATCGATGTAAAACGCAACCTTATCTGGCATCCAATCCACCGCATAGACGTGAAACTGAGCTGCGTTAATATCAATGAGGTCTTCGTAGAAAGCATCTGTAATGGTGGGGTCGTTAAACGGATGCAGGCCGTACCCAATCTGTGAGGTATGCGCGCCAACGTTCTCACCTTTAATTTCACAGATACAAATTTCAGCCGACTGACTGGGGTCTTCTTCAACGCCAATCATCCACAACGCACTTAAATACCCCGGTAGCGCAACCGCTTTAAGCCTCGTCTCAATGTAACCGTAGGTTGGTGTGTACAGCTTGACGGTTGGCTGAGCTTCTTTGACAATCAAATCATTACGAAACGGGTGCTGCCCTAAGCGACTACCCACAGGTCCCGAGTAGCAGCCTGTTTGCAAGTTAGAAACGCGAATGTTTCCGTTGTACTCGGGACTCCAAGGTTGTTGATCTTGGTCAATACGCAAGTGTAATTGACCGTTAACCAAACTGTAACGTGGCTGTGTACTCGCGCGGCTAGCCCACTGCGGTAAATAAGTAGTTAACCAATTGGCGGTATTGAGACTGTCACCTTGAAAGTCATCACAAAACTGTAAGTGATAGCCAGCTTTGTCTTTAGGATTAGCAGGGAAATCTTTTTGGTGGGAGGTGCTCGAGCCCATAATCACCTTATCTTTCGTACATTTTTGTCCGTATAATCGAGCTAGCATCGCTCTGCTCGAGAGCAATCAAAAATCACCTTACGATTGTGCGTAAGCGCTGTTTTGCAAACTACGTCGCCTTGACCTCGTAAATTTGAATCAGGTTGCCACAGGTATCATCAAATACCGCATGAACAGACTCGGCAGTTTGACTAGGAGCTTGCTGGAACACAACACCTATGTCTGTTAACCGCTCGTATTCTGCTTGAACGCTGTCTACTTCAAACGCGGTAAATGGAATGCCATCTTTTACAAGAGATTCTTTGAGCGCTTTCATCGCAGGATATGCTGCGTTAGGCTCGAGCAAAAGCTCAGGACCATCGGGGTCTTCGGAGGAAACCACTGTTAGCCAACGCGCGTCACCACCCAGTGGCATATCCATTTTTTTGACAAAGCCGAGTTTTTCTGTGTAAAACGCTAGCACCTTGTCTTGATCTGCAACCGACACACTCATGATAGATAGCTTCATAGCATCATTCCCTTCCGCGTTGTTCTTTTATATTCTCCTGTTAGTACAACGATGCGCTTTTCATCAGATTAGGCACAATCATGAAGCTAAATTTCTATAGTGCTCTTTTGAAGCTGGCCCCAATTTCTCAGTGGCATAGCGCAAAGTTGTCCGCGACATCTCGCTAGCGTGCTCATCCAAGAACGCGCGCAACGCCGCTTCATCTATCTTGCCCGCTTCCCGTAACCAACTCCCCACCGCTTTGTGCGTGAGGTCGTGAGGGTCATCTAGCAACAACGCAGCAATCTTAAAAGCCTCGTGGGACTCACCTTGTTTGATAAAGTATGCTGTGGCCAAAATAGCCGTTCGACGCTCCCACACGTCGTCAGACTTGGCAAGGTCATAAAGTACATCACGTGGTTTATCTAGCAGATACTGACCAATTACATGCGGGGCAGCGCGGTCAGGAAAATCCCAATTGTTGAGTCTGTCGTGGCGACGCAGGTAGAGGTCAAATAGGGCTTTGCGCTGGTCTTCGCTGATGTTTTTACGTGCTTGAAAATCCATGATGCTTACGCCGCCCATGCGAATTTCGTAGTAGGGACTGTCTAAGAGTATATTGATTTGCTCGAGTGACATTTGGACGTACTGCTTCGCCAGCTTAAAGATATCTCCCATTTTGATACCTAAACATTTGTTTTCAGGGTCATCACCTGCAAAGTGTTTGGCACGTTTGCTAGCTTCTTCGGGAGTGGCTTGGGCAGAAAGTTCATCTATAAAGTCTTGAGCACACTGATGTGTTGAAGTCATCGTATTTTTCCCATCATTATGTCTGCAAAAACTTTACTAGCACTGGCAGCAAGGCTTTAGCACTCACCATATGATCTTGACCTGCTAGCTGCTCAAGACGAGCATCAGGAATTGCTGCTACCAATTGCTTGGCAACCTCATGGATACTGGCAGGACTTTTTTCACCAACAACAATATTGACTGGCACGCTCACCTGAGTAGCACGTTCAACTGGCGGTACATCTTTTGTGAGTTCAATGTCGTACGCAAGGGTAGGCGCAAGCGCCGCCATCGTCTTCCAACCAGGCAAAAGCGGCAACAACCACACAAAAAAGCGCGGCATCCCAATACCTCGTAAGAAGGTTTGCATTGCGGCTCGGTTTTGACCTTCAGCAAGGTGTTGATGTACTTTCTGGCTAAGCTGCGCGTACGTTGCTTGTTCTACCTCATCATGAACATAAGACGGGTCGTACATCACAACGTTGTTAATCTTTTCAGGTATGTGTAAGGCAGCCTCGAGTGCTAGCACTGCGCCTGAAGAATGTCCATAAAGGTTAGCATTGCCGCCCGCAGCATCAATCAGTGCTTCAATGTCTTCAACTTCGCGTTCGACGGCGTAGGGTTGTGTGTCGCCGCTGTCACCGCGCCCCCGGCGGTCGTAGTTATAGACGGTAAATTCTTTAGCAAATATTTTGGCGTCATCTTTAATAGGTCCAAAGTTGCGAAAACAGCTTGCACCTGTAATGTAAATGAGTGTAGGTCCGTTACCATAAACGTCGTAGGAAAGGGTTGTACCGTCTTTGGATTGAGTTATGTTCATAAAAATCCCAGTCTGTATCGAGCATCAACAATCATGCAATCGCCGCTTACTGAGGTAGCTGCGTTGCAATCCACCACGTATTCCCCGCTGGGTCTTTAACCGCTGCACGGCGATCAATACCGTCTTGTTGATCTGGTGGTTTGACAGAAGGTGCACCTGTATCCAGTGCACGTTGATACGTTGCATCAACGTCTGGCACATAAACATGAAGCCAAACAGGGAATGCTGGAACGTCTTGACTGGCATCAGAAAACATGACCACAGTGTCATCAATTTGCACTTCGACATGTGTTACGGAACCATCTGGTGCATCAAACCGTCGCAACTGCTTGGCATCGAATACATCTGTCAAAAAATCAATCACCTGCTGTGCGCCATCCACCATGATGTACGCTGATACGCTAGCGTAGCCTTGAGGTTTAAATGACTGTTTCATCAATACCCCCGTACTGTTTAGGATAAACACATACAAGCAAGATACCTTTAATTTTAAGGTATCTAACCAAGGGTGTCAATTCTGTTCAAAAAGTAGATTTAAAGATGGCTCGAGCTTAATACATGGTCTAAATTACCAAACGTCAGCCAGCCTGAACATTTCGATTTAACGCTCCATTGCCCCTTTCCCTGCAATAATCTTGTCCCGAAACTTAACAATCCGCGCCAGCCGCGTTGCAGACTTCTTTGCCGAAGAGAGGTTAATGGCGTAACTCCGCTGTCGCCCTGGCGTTAGGCTGTAAAAGGCTTCAGCCAGTTCAGGGTCAGCGTCTAGCGCGTCAATGAGTTCCTCAGGTAGCTCTATATCCCGCGCCACCTTGGGCGGTTTGATGCCTGCCTCCGCGTAAGCCATCGCTTCTTGTAAATAGGCTGCGATGACGGGTTTCATTTGGGTGACCTGAGCATTGTCCGTAAAACGAATTGTGTCAGGGTGCGGCGTATTCTTGCCTTGCTTTGCCATGACACCGTCTGGGTCTTTCATCAGTGCGGCGTTGAAAAAGCCAAGCCGAAAGTCATGGCGTAACGCGCCAATAATCACAATGTTGCGCTCAGCGTACATGTAACACGGTTGCCCCCATTTGACCGTTTCAGTAAGCTCCATAGAGAGGCAAATGTTGCGGAGTTCAGCCAGTCCCTCGTGCCACTGGCGTGTTGAGCACTCAGGCGTGGCGAAGCGTTCGCAGCGTCCACAACCTTTACTAAAATAGTCTTCAATGTTAGAAATCACAGGTGAACTCCGGTTTTTCGAGGTACAGGTCTTAACCCCCAAGACACCACAGTAAGAATAAGCAGTAGCAGGGCAGGTAAAATACTGGCGATAGGATTGCCAGACGCAAGGTTCGAGATGATGGCACCTGACATCACAAAGAAAAAACCTGCATATGCCCATTCTTTAAGCAGGGGAAACTTGGGCAGCAGCACCGCTACCGTGCCAAGCAGTTTCCAGATTCCTAAGACCGTGAGCAAATAGAGGGGATAGCCCAACTGGGTGAAGGCATCAACTTCGGAAGGGAGCCTGATGAGTTGCACAATGCCTGTCGAAACCATCCCCAAGGCAAGCCAGATAGTGGCAATCCAGTAGATGACACGGGGTCTCTTTGTCATGATGATTTACTCCTGAGCGTTCCAAATAGGATAGAGCTTGGCAACCTCTTGAAAGCGCTGCCAAAAATCAGGCAGGGGTTGCTGCTTGAGGTGCGCCTCGAGGCGTTCTAGAAACACATGCATGGCGGGGGCAAAGCCAAAGTTGCTTTTTAGGCGTGTTTGTGTGAAGGTCAGACGCGTTCCGTCATTGTGAGGCTCGAGTTCCCAGCGCACAATCGTCTCAACACCTGAAGGAAACGCCTCACAAGGCTCGAGATTGTATTCGTACTCAAAAAGCGTTGGCGGTTGCCAGCTAAGAATCTCGCCTTTCCAGTGAAGGGAATCGCCCGTAAAGACTTGGAACAAGCCACCAACTCTTGGGTCAATCACAGATTTACCTTCGTACCACGCACTAAACTCTTGCGGGCTAGTGACGGCCTCCCAAACCCTTTTGGGTGGGTGTTGCAAAAAACGTGTGAAGGTCAGGGTAGCTTCGTTATTTTGAATATCCACCTGTCCCGCCTGATGGGTGTCGCTTGACATCAAGCTCCGCCGCCTTCTGCTGTCGAGGTTTCATCAAGATAACTCTCTAAGGCGTCAAGCTGCTGTTGCCAGTGTTGGCGTTGCTGAGAGAGCCAGTACTCCATCTCTTGAAGCCCCGTGTAGTCCATCGCGTAAATACGCTTTTGCGCATCGGCGCGTACTGTAACTAAGTTGGCTTGCCGCAAGATTTTTAAATGCTGGGAGATGGTAGGCGGGCTAAAGGAAAACTTATCAACAATCTCCCCGACGGTCTTTTCGCCTTCCGCAATGAGTTCAAAGATGCGCAGGCGGGTAGGGTCAGCGAGGGCTGCAAAGGTGTTCATACTCCTACATATTAAGCCGTTCACTTAATTAAGTCAACGGCTAAATAAGCGACCCGGATCATCACCCCCCAAACTGTGTTACCTACAGAGAACTAACGCCACGTCCCTGCATAAATGAGATTGACACCATCTGCGGTTAGATAGTCGTATTTGAGTTTCACAACTTGGCGCATGTGAAGATAATCGTGGGCTAGCCAGTTCTCGAGGAAAAACTGGGCGCTCATGGGACCGTATCTTGGATGTTCGTAAGCGCTTAACCAGTTGACCTCACTCAGACTGCGTAACCATCTGAGGGACTCGCCTCACTCAAAGGCAAAGCGTTTGACCGTTGCTTCAAAATCCTGCTGTGCGTACTTGCGGGCTGTCACCCAACCTTCAGGGTCAATCTCCGGCGGTGTTTCACTGGGCGTGAGCAAAGCAATACGCACCCGCGTTCTGAAATCTTCGACTTCTTCATCAACAAGGTGACACAACACTTCAAGAACTGACCAGTTTTTAGGTGACCGCTTCCAATGGATAAGTTCATGAGGAATATCCGCTGTTAGCACCTTAAACACATGTGTGTTTTGCTCGAGCTGCTGAATGATAGCTTCAGGAAGCAAAATCTCTGATTTTGTCACTACAACAACCCCCTTCTCATATCACGAAGCAATATCTGCAAGTATCTGCGTAAGTTCTTTAGGTTTGGAAAGCATCAACCAATGGCCACCTTGAAGGCTTTGAAACGTCCACGTTGGTGACTGCTTAAACGCAGCTAAGTGTTCAGGCAAATCTTTAACCGAGGTGTGGTTTGAGATATACGTCACGGGCTTATCTACCAATGTACCCTCCACCTGCGCGGGTTCACAAACAGTGCGCCCCGGATGAGGCAGGGAGTTTGCTAGGAGCCAGTCAAGCTGCTCAGGTCTAAGGTGACGCTGATGCGCCAGTTCAGCCTGAGTTGGGGCAGGCCAGCGTCCGCCGTGTTGTTCAATAGCCGCTTGCTCGGCGTCAACATCTAAGCCAGCAACCTCGAGCAGTGATTTGCCTTGTTGTGGAATAAACGCCTCAACAAACGCCGTATGCACAATATGTTCAGACAAACGTTCCGTTACCAACCCTGCTAGCACTCCCGAATAACTGTGACCAACGAGGATGACATCATCCAAGTTTTGCCCGGTAATCAAATCCATGACATCTTGGACGTGGGTTTCAAGGCTGATGTGGCTGGTGTCAGTCGAGTGAGGCTCGAGCCCTGACAAGGTTAAAGATTGCGCTTGATGACCTTGGGCACGAAGGCGCTGCACCGTCGCTTCCCAAATCCACGCACCTGCCCATGCGCCTGGAACAAAGACAAAGTTGGGGCGATGCTCGTTCATTTTTTAGGTGTGCCCTCAATAACGTAAGACCGTAGCAGTTGAATAAGTTTGCTCGTAGTACTGCTAAACACGTAAACATCACAAAAATCGTGCTGTAAGCCATCATTAAACATAACCGTGCCACTCACCGCCCCCTCTTTGCCGTGGGTGAGGATGTGGTGCAGGGTAAGTTCGCGTGCTTCGGGGAGGATAAGGTCTAAGAGAGCTGTTTCAAACGCTGCTTTACCTTCAGTGATACTTACGCCAACCCTGTTCCAAGTGATGTCTTTGTGGGCGTGCTCGAGCAACATCTCCACATCATTTTCTACAAACGCAATGCTGATGTCACGCAAGAGCAGTTTGCGCGGGGCGTTGCCACAGTCGGCTTGAACGTTGATTTTGAACTTACTCATATTTTCCCCTAAGAAACTCGAGCAGAACATGGTTAAACTGCTTTGGACGTTGCAGCGGTGCAAAGTGACTCACACCTGACAGGTGAACAAAACGTGCGTTTGGCAGCGTTTGCGCTAAATACTCAGCGTGCTCGAGCTTGA
>JBCCOX010000186.1:0-8269 GCA_039025155.1 Deinococcota bacterium
AGACAGTTTGCCTGCGCTCAGTGCAACGCGCTGGCAGGTTCTTAGCACACTGCGGGCGCTGTACAGCAGTTGGGGTTACGCACCGGTTGAAGTTCCTGCGCTCGAGCCCTATGACCCGGCACATCCAGCAGCAGCACGGGCCTTTAAGTTAGTTGATGGCAGCGACGTGCTGATGTTACGTGCCGACTTTACCCCTAGCATTAGCCGCTTAGTACAAGTACAAGAAGCTGGTTTACGGGGGCAGCTTGCAGCAGCAACTGAGACGGCATCAATTGAGACGGCATCAGTTGAGATGTCAGCAACTGAGACGGCATCATCTGTAGCAAAGCGCCTCACTGAGGACACTTCATCTACAGATAGCCTGCAACCTACGGGTGTGTACCGGTATCAGTACAGTGGCAGTTTGTGGCAAGCACACGCGCCGACGATTATTAACCCGCGTGAGTTTACGCAGATTGGGCTCGAGCTTATTGGTTCAGCCAGCTATCGTGCAGATGTTGAGCTTATCCACCTAGCTAGAGAGTCCGTGCGGGCTGTGGGATTGGTGCCTCGAGTAGACTTAGGAAATCCTGGACTCATCCGTAAACTACTGGACCTGGCTGGTATTCCTAAAGTTGACCAAGAGCGCGTAGCAACAACGATTGATCGCAAAGATGTTGCTGGCCTAAGCAGCCTTTTAGAGCCTTACAACCTTGCACCAGATTTGCGTGATGCGCTGCTTGCAACGCCAGATTTGTACGGCGGGGTGGGCGTACTAACTCGCGCCCACCAGTTAATGCCTTGGCCGGACGTAATAGATGATGTACGCCATTTCGAATCGGTCATTGCTGAATTTGAAGATGTAAGTGAGTTGCACATTGACCTTGCCATGGCGCGGCGCTTGGACTATTACACGGGCATTACCTTTCGGGCGTATACTACCGAGTCAGCCCAGCCGCTGCTTGGGGGCGGGCGTTACGATGGGGCGTTACTCGAGCACGCAGCCGGGTTTGCACTCGGGCTCGAGCGGGTTGTGACCGTACTCCCTCACAGCTATCCAGAGGCACCTTTGGTTGTCAGTGACGATGACGTTGCCGCGCGGCAGTTGCGGGCTGCAGGCTACAGCGTAAGCCGGGCGCTAGCAACAACACCCACCCGTTTGCGGGCGGAAGCCGCCGTGATGGGCGTGCCGTTTGTGTTAGTAGCGGGACAGCTCGAGGCCGTCACAGACCTAACCCCAGAACTTGAAAGACTCCAGCATGTCCTGCGAGCAACGTTGGAGACAGATACAGCAGATGCGGATACATCAAATGCAGATATGTAAGACACAACCGCATCAGTCTTAGGCTAAGTACTACTAAAGACTAGTCAGACTAGTCTTTTTTTGAAAAAAATCATCTCATCTTGACAGACACACATTATGCTTAAAGCCACCAAAAAACTTACCATCGCCTTGCCTAAAGGGCGTGTTCGCGATACCAGCATGGCACTTTTACAAGAAGCTGGCCTTAACCTCACCTTAGCTGACAACCATCGCGCCTTGCGTCACGAATCTGCTGACGCCACCATGTTTGAACTTCGCAATAGCGACGTGCCAACCTACGTTGAATTAGGTATTGCGGACGCCGGTATTGTTGGAAAAGACGTGCTATTCGAGTCCCAAAGTAACGTCTACGAGCCTGTGGACTTGGGCTTTGCGCGCTGCCGCATGTCACTGATTCGCGCACGTGGTGATAGCGGGCCTATTATGCGAGTGGCCAGCAAATACCCCAATGTTGCCGCTAGCTATCTACAACGTACGGGTAACACGGCTGAGGTGATTAAACTGGCGGGCAACGTCGAGTTAGCTTGTTTAACGGGTTTAGCTGACGCTGTGGTAGACATTGTAGAAACGGGTAGTACCTTGCGCGCTAACAACCTCGAGGAACTTAACGTTTTGTTTCACTCGAGCGCGCGCCTTATCGTTAACCGTACCTCTTTAAAATTCAAAGATGCTCAGTTGCGCCCGTTGATTGCTAACTTGCGCCAAGCCGTCCAAGCTAAAACCATTGCCTAGCTTCTCTTTGTCTGATGAATACAGTGCTGCTACTTAACGCTGCGTGATGCTAGCAACAAAGGTACTAAGAACTTGTAAGGCCATCTGATTATTCGCGCCAGTTGGAATAATTAAATCTGCGTGTTGTTTGGTGGGTTCTACAAACAAGTCGTGCATGGGTTTCACCGTGCGGCGGTATTGTTTGATGACGCTCTCTGCACTGCGCCCGCGTTCACTTACGTCGCGCTCGAGGCGGCGAATAAAACGCTCGTCCGGTGGGGCGTCCACAAAAATAGTGAGGTCGAGGCGTTTGCGTAAGTTGGCATCGTGAAGGACAAGCACGCCCTCCACCACAATCACTGCGCGCGGTTTAACCCACACAACGCCATCTGAACGGTCATAGTCGGCAAAGTCATAGATGGGGCGCGGTACATCTTTGCCACGCACGAGGTCATCAAGGTGTTTGACCAGCAAGTCATTATCAAATGCATCTGGTTGGTCGTAGTTGGTGAGTTTGCGCACTTCAAACGGCAGGTCGGGCATCGCGCGGTAGTATGCGTCTTGGGGGAGGAGTGCAGCGTAGGCCTCCCCGGCAGCATTCACGATGTCCTCGGCAACTGTGGTTTTACCGCTCCCTGTGCCGCCTGCTAAGCCAATCACAAACGGTGTTGATAGTGAGCTTGTTTCTGCTTGTGTGGGTGTTGAATTAGCAGACATAACACCCTCTCACAGAACGTGCAGCACGCAAGTAGCTGAAGGTATACCACACCAGCATTTTCTTAGAGATGATGCTTCTGACGAAACGAGCTAGTCTTAGCAGGCAGCTACACAACATATAAAGCTGATGGCGTAGCAAGCAAACAACGTTGTTGTTATTGTCAAGAAACATCTTGTGTATTGAGTGTAAGAGGAGGGAGTGTTAGGTTAATAGCTTGGTGTGACAGAGCTGCGGCGATAAAACCCTTGAAAGGTGGGCTGGGCCTCGCCAGCCTCGAGCCAAACTCGGGATGGGACTGCACCCCGACAAAAAACGGGTGATCCGCCAGTTCAATAGCCTCAACTAAACCCACGCCACGACCTTTCATACCGGGCGTTGTGCCTGAGATAGTTAGACCAGCTTGCTCGAGCTGCTGCACATATTTCGGGTTAACCTCGTAGCGGTGGCGGTGACGCTCGAGCGCTGTGTCATCACTGCCCGGTGTGTAAAGCTCATGTAGGCGCGTGCCCTGTTTAAGTTTCATCGGCCAGTTGCCTAAGCGCATAGTGCCGCCCATATCGGCCAGTTCCAACTGCTCCGGCATTAAATCAATCACCGGATGCGGCGTGTAGGCATCAAATTCAGTTGAGTTAGCACCAGCAAGTCCGGCCACATGCCGGGCATAATCAATCACCGCAACTTGCATCCCCAAACAAATCCCTAAAAACGGAATGTGCTGTTCACGGGCAACTTTGGCGGCTTGTACCTTGCCTTCAATCCCGCGCACGCCAAAGCCACCGGGCACTAAAATGCCATCTAGCTCGCTGAGCTGTGCAAGGCTGTCTTCAATGAGTTCTTCAGCATTCACCCAGCGCAAGTTGACCTGAGCCTTGTTGGCAATACCTGCGTGAACCAGTGCCTCAGTTAGGCTGAGGTAGGCATCTGGCATGGCCACATATTTGCCAATAATGCCGATGCTGACTTCTGAATTTGGGTGGCGTAGGGTGTGGACAGCGCGTTGCCAACCGCCGAGTTCAGGCGTGACTTTCTCGAGCCCAAGGCGTTTTTCCACAAAGCGGCCGAGACCTTGTTGCTCGAGCATCTCCGGAACGGCATAAATATGCTCGCTGTTGTAACTGCTAAACACGCCGCTGGGTTCAACATTGGTAAACAAGGCTAACTTGTCGCGAATGTCTTCAGGTGCAGGCCGTTCTGAGCGCAGCACAATGGCATCTGGCTGAATGCCCACACTGCGCAAGGTTGCCACCGAGTGTTGGGTGGGTTTGGTTTTAAGTTCTTGACTGGTAGATAAAAACGGCAACAGCGTCACGTGTAAGTACAGTGTGTTGCCAAATCCTTTTGCAAAACGCATCTGGCGGATGGCTTCTAAAAACGGCAGCGACTCAATATCGCCCACCGTGCCGCCCACTTCCACCAGCACAACTTCAGCATGTTGACCGCGACTGTCAATACTCGCCTGATCAATGCGGGCTTGAATTTCGTCGGTGACATGGGGAATAACTTGAACCGTTTGGGCGAGGTACTCGCCGCGCCGCTCTTTGCTAATCACGGCTTGGTAGACCTGCCCCGTGGTGATGTTGTGCGCGCGAGATAAATCACTATTTAAAAAACGCTCGTAGGTGCCAATGTCGAGGTCAGTCTCGGCCCCATCCGCAGTGACAAAAACCTCGCCGTGTTCATAGGGGCGCATCGTGCCTGCGTCCACATTGATGTAGGGGTCAATTTTGACGGCTGTCACGCGAATCCCGCGCGCCCGTAAAAGTGCGCCGAGGCTCGAGGTCACAATGCCCTTGCCTAAACTGCTGACAACCCCGCCGGTGATGAAAATGTACTTCTGTTCCATAAGGTTCACCTTCCGGGATTTCATCGTAGCATGTAGCGGGTGTCTTGTGATGATGCCAGCATGGCAACCTTCCTCACCTAAAATTACGTGAGGTCAACTGACCGTTGGATTAAGCCAAGTAAGGTCATCAAAGCGTGCAAAGCTTTTGTCGGCACTAACTAGGGTGAGCTTGTGCTCGAGCGCCAGCGCTGCCAGATAAGCATCGTTGATGTGATTTCCGCGCAAGTTGTATCTGCTGCACAAAGATTTCCAAGTTGCCTTAGTTGCTGACGATTGACTCAACAATTGGTAATTCTCAATCCGGTGCAGTTCCCCTAAAAACCCAAACCCTTCACCTACACTTGCCGCTTCTTCTTTGAGAGAAGGCAGGGTTGTAATGCGTAAGATTGCCACTTCAACAAGGTCGGTGGCGTACACCCTATATTGCTGTAATGCCGTTGTCAACCAAGTTAAGCATGGTTTATGAAACGCAAAGCCTTTGTGGGCAGCGTTCACCAAGATGTTCGCATCAACGAGGTAAGCCACTAATAATTTCCTGAGATGACCCTGGCGTCATGCTCAGCATCCATCTCTTGAAGTAACCGTTTTATGTCTTCAGGACTCAAATCAAGGGATTTACCCGTGCCAAAGGTACGCAGTTTAATAGGTTCTTGTGCTGCTTTTTTCTCCGCCGCACCCAGTCGCAGTTCGAGTCCCTCTTCAATAAACTTTGTCACGGTGATGCCTTCACTAGCGGCTCTAGCTTTGGCTTTGCGGTAGAGGTCTTTATCAATGCGCAAGGTCGTGGTCATGCAAGAAATATAGCATAGCTTGCATATCTATCATCTCGTTGAGTGGTTCGGGTTGTTTAGCAGCTTAAACAGTAATTTACCTGAATCTATATGCTCGGTAGCGAACACACAGCCGTCTGAACGGCAGGTAGTTTAATTGGCTTGAAGCATCAAAACGACGAGTCAGATTCTGGGACATAAAGCTTAATAAGCGCTGAGGTATCCCAATAAATCACCGAGTGTCTCGGTCATCGGTGAGGATGATATCACTTGAAAGTGTCTGTTTGCCAGTACCTAGTTCATGGTGAAGTTCCAAAAGCTCATCTGCCCAAGTACGGTGGTCGCGTGAGTTGCTCAAAGGCAATGCCTGAGTTAAACGTGCTTTGACCTGCCCATGAACGGTAATCAGCACATCTTCACCTTTGCTAGCACGGTCAACCAGCTCAGAAAGGTTGGCTTTGCTTTCCTGTAGCGACTTAATCATGTCCCTATAGTATAAAGGTAGCTGTTTACGATTTAGGTACAGAGGAGTTTATGTGTTGAATGCTACTCAACACCCCTCGAGCTAGAACGATCTTAAGCAAAAGCAGCAACTAGCGTGTTGCCCAAATAAGCCCTCGAGTCGTTAACGTCGTTGCCTCAACTACCTCAAAATCGCTTAGAACATGACCAAGTGCGGAATAGAAAATCTTTCCCTCACCCCAACGCCGTTTCCAAACGACTGGCATGACGGTTCCCTCGAGCCACGCCATACGGCTACCGTCAAACGTGGTGGTAGCTAGTACCTCATTACCGGGGTCAACATGCATATAGTACTGCTCGCTATGCATGGCAAAATCACTCAGTCCGTCCACAATTGGATCATCTGGCCGGGTAATGTTCACCTTGTAGTCAATAATATCGCCAGGATGCGCTACCCACTGACCACCGACCATAAATTGATAGTTGGGGTTCGCCCGAAAGCTATCGCCCATGCCGCCGTGCCAACCTGCAAAGCCAGTCCCTGCTTGAACTGCTGCGAGTAAGTTTTGCTCACGTTGGTCGCTTATCTCGCTCATAGTCCAGGTTTGGCAGATGAGGTCGTACTGTTTGAGGCTCTCGAGGTCGTCGTAAGGTTCCAGTGAATCTACAAGTGTGATGTCATAGTTGTGATCTTTAAGTTGTTTTGCAAAGTGGTTGGCACAAGCTTCAGGTTCGTGACCTTCCCAGCCGCCCCACGTAAATAGCGCGCGTTTCATGTTGCCACCTGCTCACAAGTCAACCTAAAAATAACCGTCTGGTTTATCAATATTACTGAAGATGGCATCGTAATCACATCCTTAGGCACGTCTTTTATAGGGTGATGACGTGTTCGTTTGAACTTACTTGCAATTGTGTAAGCTCATGCTATAAAATTTTGAGAACGTTTACAA
This sequence comes from Deinococcota bacterium, assembly GCA_039025155.1. Taxonomy (GTDB): domain Bacteria; phylum Deinococcota; class Deinococci; order Deinococcales; family Trueperaceae; genus JBCCBI01. Next base: position 6,758 of record JBCCOX010000186.1, read on the forward strand.
CAGATTACAAGTCATTAGCTGTTATCCTGTGCGCTCTGCATGTTTTAAATACGAGTGGCTAAGCTTTTACGCTATCAGTTTTCGTAAAATTTGGCTTGTGTAAGACAGAAAGCTGGTGTGGATACCTCAAGTAAGGCAACCTTGGAATACAGACTGTCTTGTTAAACGAGGTATTTTGTAAACGTTTTCAAGTTAACTGCAGTAATTTAACTATGGTGATGTAGTTGACGTGACCTGAATCTACGTGAGTTGAGTCCATGCGTATGCGGGAACTAGACGCATACCTCTAAGGAATGTGCTTTGAGCAAACAAGCAACCAACGTGACCATTAAAGATGTTGCTAAGTGCGCTGGGGTGTCGTATGCAACTGTCTCGAGGGTCATTAATGGGCAGTCGGTAAGTGAGGACAAAAAAGCTCGAGTCATGCAAGCTATCGACAAGCTTGGTTATGTCGTCAACATGTCTGCGCGCTCCCTCGCTGGTGGCAATACCCACATCGTTGGCGTGCTGGTGCCAAACTTGGGCAACGAGTACATCAATCAAGTTCTACAAGGGATTGACGAAGCTCTGCGCGAGTACAACTACGACCTCATGCTCTATACGACACAGCAGCGCGAAGACAAAGAAGCACGCTATGTGCAAGCCCTGTCTAGAGGTATGATTGACGGTTTGTTGTTACTTGTGCCGTTTCATCCAGAGGCCTACCTCAAGTCCTTGAGGGCACGTCATTTTCCCCACGTCGTCATTGATCAAGTGGTGATTGACCAAAATGAGCATGCCAGTGCAAGTCCAACTGTGGCTGCGCGCAACCGCCAAGGTGCTTTAGAAGCGATGCGTTATTTGCTCGAGCTAGGTCATCGCCGCATTGGGTTCATCAAAGGGCTGGCGCAGCTTGGTAGCGCTCATGAGCGCTTTTTAAGTTACGAACAAGCTTTACAAGACTACGGACTTTCCATAGATGAAGACCTCATACAGGAAGGGCACTTTGAGCAGCGGCAGGGGTTTTTAGCTGCTCAAGCGTTGTTGTCACTACCCAATCCACCCACAGCTATTTTTGCTGCTAACGATGTCTCGAGCATTGGCGTGTTGCAAGCGGCCAGACACGCAGACTTACGTGTACCGAAAGACCTGTCTATTGTTGGGTTCGATGATATACCACGCGCTGCTCATACCTATCCGGCATTAACAACAGTGCATCAGCCTCTAGTAGAAATGGGACGCACGGCGGTGTCGCTCTTACTTCGCTACATTGAGCGACCAGAACAAGCTGTTCAGCATATTAGTTTTGATACTCATTTGATTGTACGTGATACCTGTGCAAGTGCTAACAACAAAACAGACAGCCGTCAATCTGTAGTTGAGGAGGTGGTTTCTATCGCCAAGACGAGTTGACAAGGTGTTTGCTGAGTACTAGTTTCCCTAGGATAAGCTCTAATACATCCAAGCCAAAGCAAGATCAGACGAAGATGCCTCAATATCTGAATCCAAGTATTGTCAAAGCCTCGAGGATAT
>JBCCOX010000187.1:0-8220 GCA_039025155.1 Deinococcota bacterium
ATTTTTCTCCCAAGCTTCACTATAGATGTGTTTGAGTAAGCCCAGTTCAGTGTCAAAGTTGCGCATGTTCACGTCACGAACAGTCACATCGTAGCGTTTACTCGCGCGCGCTGCAATACGGCTGATACGCCCGCCGACATCAGGTTTTTGGATGTCAAAGTACCACGCATAAAGGTCTTTAATTTTGCCGTAGCCAAGTGACTCAACATAGCTCGGGTAAGACGCTGGGTTAAACGGCATCATAATAAACGGATCTGTATCAAACGCATCAATCTGAAAGCCAGAGCCGTCGTTCATACTGGGATTGGCTGGCCCGCGCACGCCACTGCGCCCAAGCTCACGTGCGCTCGCTTCAACGGTGTTCATGAGTGCTGTGGCCACGTCTTGGTCGGTAGCCTCAAAAAACCCAAAAAAGAGCAGGTTATCACCGTGAGTAGCGTTGTGGTTGTCGTCGTCAATAACAGCAACGCGGCCAACCACTTGCCCATCACGTAAGGCCACAAAAAGGGTGACACGGGCGTGTTCATAAAAAGGGTTTTTCTTGGGGTCGAACTTTTCCCATTCGCTGATACGCAAGGGCGGCACAAAATGAGGGTTACTGTTGTGAAGCTGGTAAGGAAAGTCAATAAACTGTTCGAGGGTAGGCTTGTCTTGAACAGCTCGAATGGTGATGTCTTGAGGTATTGAAGCATGTGTCATGCTGTAAACCTCAATACGAGACGCTCATTGGAGAAAAGTATCATTTGCCTAAAGTTACCATCTTAAAATTAACAAGATAGTGCTTTGAACCCTGTAAACTTAAACCCTGTAAACTTAAACCCTGCAAACTTAGAACCTTGTAAACTTAAACCCTGCAAACTTAGAACTAGCAATTTTAGGATAAGGCCCCCCACACTGAGTGGGGCTGTTTCAAGTCGCATAGCTCGCATTTGAAGTTGCAGGGGCAACTCCAAATGGAAATGCTAAACCCTACAAATTTAGACAATGACGCCTAAATGTTTACCTACTTTTTCAAAGGTGGTAATGAGGGTATCAATTTGGTCATCGGTGTGATTGGCATTGATGCTTGTACGAATGATGCTCTTACCCGGTGGCACAGCCGGGGGAAGGGCCGGTGTGGTGAAGATGTCTTCTTCCCAGAGGGCTTTCCAGAAGATCATGGTGAGGTCGTCTGGGCCGATAACAACTGGAATGATTTGGGTTTGTGTACCCAGCGTGTCAAAGCCGAGTTGCTCGAGCCCTTCTTTAAACCGTGCGACATTGCGCCAAAGTTTGTGCCGGTGCCAAGGTTCTTGTTCCACAATATCTAGGGCTTTGAGCGCAGCCGCCATTTGCATCGCAGGCAGCGCAGCCGTAAAGATAAACGGACGCGCTTTGTGTTTGACCCAGCTCACCACTTCTCTCGAGCCAGCCATAAACCCACCAACAGACGCAAATGACTTGGAGAACGTACCCACAATCAAATCAATTTCGTCTTCTAGACCAAAGTGCTCGGCTGTGCCGCGACCATTGGCGCCAAGGACACCTGTTGCATGGGCGTCATCTACAATGACCCGTGCGCCATACTTGCGTGCGAGCGCCACAATGCCGTCTAAAGGCGCAACGTGTCCGCTCATAGAAAACACACCGTCAGTAACAATCATGCGCCCACCGGGTTTGCCCACATCTTTTTGAAGCAACCGCTCGAGATCATTTAAATCGTTGTGTTCATACTTGCGTAATTTGCCAAACGCAAGCCGCGCACCATCATACAAGCAAGCGTGGTTTTCGCGGTCAAAGTACATGATGTCATGCCGACCAGCTAACGCGCTCACAACTGACAAACAGCCTAAAAACCCCGCACTAAACGTAAGCACCGATTCTTTATTAAAAAATTTAGCGAGGCGTGTCTCTAAAGCTTCGTGGAGGGTAAGCGTGCCTGTCAGAAAGCGCGAGCCGGTACAACTGGTTCCAAAGTCATTAAGGGCTTCCCTAGCAGCTTCTTTAAGCCGGTCGTCTTGGGTGAGTCCCAAGTAGTCGTTTGACCCTGTAATGATCATCTCTTGACCATTAACAATAACCGTGCCGCCGTGTTGAGAGGCAATGGGCTTAAAGTAAGGATGCATGCCTAGCGCTTCGGCTTCATCTGCCCTAGAAAAGTTGTAAGCTTTGGCAAAAACATCGGCTGGCGCGGGAATGACCTGCTCGCTAGCTGCTTCTACGACACTTGCTTGACGTGTAATTGATTCTGACACCGTACTCTCCACAAAGTTTGACAAAGGACCCTCCACATAACGTGACTGCCGCGACAACAGGTTTAACAACGGGTTAATGTATCACGATTTGCTTGCTTAGAACAGTTTATTAACACCAGATGATAGCTGTCTCATGTATCTCATCGATTTATTTTCCCAGAGCTAGTACGCTGTCTTCAAACCAAAACCTGTTAAAGTTCAGCGATGAACCAGCGTATACATGTTGAAATAAATTGGCTCACAACACATGAGTGACGCTGTTGACAAGACGCTGTTAACAAGACTAAGTCACTATCACCTCTAACACCACATTAGCAGGGCACTACCAACATACAGTTAAGTTCACAACTAGCCTCATCATCCTGTTAATAAACTGTTTTTACTTAAACCTTCATTCCAAGCTTGGCAATCCCTGACAATCCAATCCTTGACACTCATGGTCATGCGCGTGCGACATCATGGCTAGACGCCTTTGCCAAACTGCTTAATTAAATTAGTTTAGTCGGAACATACCCTGACGTGCAGGGCATTTTTTATCTTGCTATGCACCTTATCGTCATATGACAACCCGTTCCAATGAATAAGTTTAGCAAGTTACGTGTGTGTGTTACTGTGAATCCTGCTGAGGATTATGATTGTACATATGTGTAAGTGTGTCAGCGATAACGTAGTACGTTCATATCCACTAGCTTGTGTCTTCTAGATAATGGGCCATAACGCGGATTAGCGCTAGAGCATCACAAAAATCAACACCACAACTAGCAATGTCCACAGCTAATCAGTGTCACACTACATCAAGTTAGCGCCCCAATACGCAAGTAACCTACAGATTTGCCAAGACAGGCTCGAGCTTACACATCACACACTTTGTACATTACCTAGTATGGTTTAAATCGTGCGCCGCATAAACCTTCACATACCATCTAATGGGGCTAGCTTTGCGTATTGTGCTCGAGGGTGTTGGAAACTTCTGGATTCACAACCTAGTCCACAGGTCATACTGCGCAGTATTACCGTGTCTTGATGACCGTGTCATGTCACAATGAAGACTACATCCCTAACACTGGCGTTGTTTTGACGGTAGTGTTACACGAAAATAAACTAGTTGGGCTGCACAAAAAGCGAAGCAAATGTGTCACTGTCACAAGTTAACGCCATCAAGACGCCATACATACTGCACAAACACACTAGGCAGTAACATGCCAAGCTTGTACATGATACACAATCCCAGAAATTTCAAGGTGATGTGCCTAGGAACATTATGTACAAAGCGTTTGAACATATGTTCATTTTTTAGCTAGCACCTAACAAGGCTTTATTTAAGTGCGCCTGAGGTGAGTCCGCGAATAATCTGTTTGCTGGCAAACCAGTACAGTACGAGCAGGGGTAAAGCCGTAATAGTGAGCCCAGAAAATAGCAGTGACCAGTCGTTTTGACGCTCACCAAAAAAGCTAAAGAGTCCCAAAGGTAGGGTGCGGTAACGCTCAGCACGAATAAAGATAAGTGGAAAGAAAAAGTCGTTCCACCACGGCACAACATTAAAAATAGCAACTGTAGCCAGTGCCGGGCGCACAAGCGGTAACATCACTTGCCAATAGATGCGTAGTTCACTAGCTCCGTCTAGCCGGGCAGCTTCCTCGAGCTCTTTGGGGAGTGTCTCAAAAAAATTGGCTAAAATAAAAATTGTAAAGGGCATCCCGCTGGCAGCGTACAGCAAAATAAGTGACCACGGCGTGTTGAGTAAGCCGAGGTTGCGCATAAGGAAAAATAACGGCAAAATACCTAACCGAATTGGCAACATCAGCCCCGCTAAAAAGTACATCATGAGCGCATTTTTACCCGCGAACTGATAGCGCCCTAGTGGATACGCAGCCAAACTGCCAATTACCAGTACCAATATGAGCGATATGCCCGTGACAAACAGGCTATTGCCAAAATAGGTTGAGAAGTTACCTTGTTGCCACGCAGTGATGTAGTTACTAAATCCCCACTGTTCAGGTAAGGCAAACGGTGAGCGAAAAATTTCGCGGGTGCTTTTAAAAGACGACATGACCATGAGAAGCAGTGGATACACTACGCTGAATCCGTAGCTTATGAGCGCCAAGTAAATAAGCCCTAGTTTGACGGGTTTACTAGTCATAGACAACCTGTTCTTGACGGAATAAACGCAACACAACAAAAGACACCAGCGCAATAAAGCCAAACATCAGCACAGCTAGTGCAGAGCCAATGGCGATACGCTCTGGCCCTGTACCAAACGCAGTTCGATAAAAAAAAGTACCCAGTACGTCCGTTGAACCCGCCGGGCTGCCATCTGAACCTGCCATCACAAAAATAAGTTCAAAGGCGTTAAAATTGCCAATGAACGTTAACACGGTGACGATAGTGAGCGCTGGGCGCAAGAGTGGAAACTGAATATGGCGAAAGACCTGCCAACCGCTAGCACCATCTAGGGTGGCTGCCTCGAGATACGTCTTGGGAATACTGCCCAGATTTGCCAAAAAGATCATCATGGGAAAACTGAGCCACGCCCATGCATTTACAACTACAATGGTTCCCAGCGCAGTCTCTGGCAGTCCGAGCCAAGGATAGGCCAGCTTAACCGTGAGGTTGATGCCGACACTGCTTAGCAAGGTGGTGAGGCTGGTCTCGAGCCCCTTGAGCACTTTATTAAGCGGCCCAAAGAGCGGGTTCAAGATGAGGTTCCAAAGAATCCCTACCAACACTGTAGACAGCAAATACGGCATAAAAAACAAATTCTGCCAAAATTGTCGCCCGCGTTTAAGGTTGTAGAGAATTACGGCAAAAAACAACGCCACCGTATTTTGAGCTAGCATAGTGCCTACAAAAAACATAATGTTGTGACGGAACGCCCGCCATAGGTTGCTGCGCCACGGGTCTTGGGTGAAAAGTCGAACGAAGTTGTCTAGTCCCACAAACTGGCCGCGCTGCAAGCCGTCCCACGCAAACACGCTGTAGCCTACAGCCGTTGCCAAGGGGTAAACGATAAACACGCTATAAAGTACAAACGCAGGTAGCCAAAACGGCGCATAGCGCCAAAAAAGGGAGCGCTTACGCCGTTTAGAAGGTTGCATAGCTGCAGACCTTAACTGAGATGTTGGTGTTGTCACAGAAAAGTTATGTGTAACCTACTGACTAGGTGTAAACCAAGTTGCCATTTGCGCTTGTAAGTCGCTGGCGGCTTCGCTAGCCGTCATGTCATCTAAGAATAGTTTTTGGATGTTTTCACCAATCACCGTTGTCCCAGATGGATCGCCAAAGCGGAAGTGAACGAGCAGCATATAAGGCGTTGAGGCGTCGTTCCACAGCGTCACAATGTCGTTGAGGAGAGGATCAGTAGGCACAACGCCTTTGATGGGTGAAATTTGAGCAAGTTCGTCGGTGAACTGCTGGCCAAATTCTGGGGAGCCGAGCCAGTTGACGAACTCGAGCGCAGCCTCGCTATCTTCTGCACTGGTTGTAGCTGCCCAAGCACCATCTACAAACCAAGAGACAAGTTGCTCGTCAGTACCTTTAGAAGGAATAGCAAACACACCTAAGTCAAGGTCAGGGTTTTGGTCCGCAAAAAACGCGCCTTCCCACGAGCCGCCAGGGAACATAGCGGCAAGTTCGTTGATAAACAAGTTTTGACTGTCGGTGTAAGAAACAGCGGTAACGTCTGGCGGTAAAAAGGGCTGTAAATCTTTAACGGCTTGTAGGCTCTCCACAAAGGCTTCATCTTCAAAGCTGGTGTCGCCACTTAACACGCCTTCTACAAAGGCATTACCGCCGTAGGTACCAGCACCCACCACACTGTGGAAAATGGGCAGCATCCATGAATCTTTACCGGTTAGCGCCATAGGAATGTAGCCAGCATCTGCAACAGCTTGGTTGACAGCTAAAAATTCATCCCAAGTTGTAGGAACGTCTAAGCCAAGTTCTGCAAAAATAGCTTTGTTATAGTACATCTGTAACACTTGAATGGCAAAGGGCACGCCGTAAACTTGCCCATTTTCGCGGCTGCGAACAGCATCCAGTGCCATGCTGTCGTAGTTGGCGAGGGCATCAACCTCTAAAGGCAGTAGGTAGCCGCCATCAATCCAGTCCATGACGCCACCATAAGAACGGGTTTGCACGACATCTGCAGCTTCACTTGCCTGTAACGAGGTAGATACCAAGGTGTTGTACTCGGTATTTAAAAACGCTTCAAAGGCAACGTCTAGCCCTTCATAGCTTTGTAAAATCTGCTCATAAGCGTCTACGTCTTCGGTTCGCCACGACCACATGTCGAGGGTTTGCGCGCCCACCCATGATGTAAACATCACCAAGACAAGCGCAAACCTTGCAATATTAACTCTTATACGCATAAGACACCTCCGTGTTTAAGGTAATTACAGCATACCTGAAGGGTGAATTGCACCACAAGCAAGCTGAAAATATACGCATTGTCTACGTGGTCGAGATGTGTCTAGTGGTTCATTAGGAAAACACACAGTATTATGATGTGAGCATCAACAGGTTTGATCAATTGGTAGTAACCCCAAAAACCAACCCAGACGGCGGAAATTGGTCTTTGAGAAAAATGATAACAACGTGACGCCATCAAAGCAGGGGTACATGTACTCGAGCACATCATCTGACAAATTTGTGTAGGCCGGGCGGGTTTCAAGCATCTCGCTAGCTTCTTTGAGTGCTCGTGCAAAATCCTGCGGACGCCCTGCTGCTGTTAAATGAAATAGACCAGCCAGATAACGACCTATAATCATTTCAGATCGCCGCCAACCGTGGTAACAACGGCTGATTGTCACAAGGTCGTTGCGAAATGGATAAAACGCGGTTTCTGGGGGCAAGTTGCGGGGGCGACCAACCCAGTAGTGATAAACCGGTGCAGTAGCTAAAAAATCTGCTTCATAGCCCGCATCACGTAGGGCAAATACTGTTCCTGTTTCGATACCACCTCGAAAATAACCGTGCGGACTTATGGGAATATTTGCGAGGGCTTCGCGGCGAAAAACAGCACCCGGAAACCGCACGCTACGGGTTGGCGCAAAGGTTTGTCCCTCAGGAACATCTGGAAAATAGGTTGTGTAGCCTAGCCGGCCGCTTTTGGCGTCAAAGATAGGCAGTGCAACAAGCCCTAATTTGGAACCGCGTGTTTCAAAGTGAGTGATGACCTTCTCGAGCGTGTCCTCAGCAGGATACGCATCGTCATCCAGCTTAAAAATGTAGTCGCCTTTAGCCATCTCAACAGCTTTGTAAAGATTGTCCTGACTGCTTTGAACATCATTACGAAACCCGCGTACCTCGGGAAAGTTGTGTTGAATCATGTCCCAAGTATCATCTTTTGAGGCATCATCTACAACGATAATCTCCCTACTAGGACCAGGTAAGTCGTGTAGTTTCGTGAGAAGCTCGCGCACAAGCTCGCGGCGGTTGCGGGTGGGAAAGACAAAACTCACCACTGGATTGTTCATAGTGTTACTGACCTACCCCTCCTTAAAAAGGATGTTATTTGATGGCATATCTCATACAGAAGTCAATAAAATTTGTGTCGCTGTTTGATCCAATTATATTGTCTGTGGGTGTGTTTTCTATTAATGTTTGATGGATTGCTCGAGGAAATCCTGCGCATCTTCAAATTGACAAAGATTAAGCATATTTGTACCCAGTTTTATACCCAGTCGAGTCACAACAAACCACCAATATTAAAAATTGGTTGATGACCCTTATGGTTACTCCAGAACACGTTGTAAACGAGGTATGCTACTCTGTAAAAGGGAATACAAAATCAACTTGCAATCGAGGAGGATTTACAATGAAACGTATTCATATTGCATCTGTCTTGCTACTTGCGCTGTTTTTAGCTGCCTGTAGTGAAAGTGGCGAGGTAAGTGACCTGACGTTTAGTACAAATCATTCTGCAGATGGTCGCAGTGTTATTTGTGACGATGATTCAACCAACTTACGCTACACCTTTACCTACACC
>JBCCOX010000188.1:0-8212 GCA_039025155.1 Deinococcota bacterium
CTTATTACATCGGTCATTATTGTGCCACTCATCGCTATGGTGCTTATCACCCAAGCACTTACGCCCTACATTCGTAATTTTCGTAAGCGCTTCCGGCGCGACACTGAAGCCGTGACTGACTTTATCTCTGAAAGTATGACGGCTATTTTGGCAGTCAAAGCGGCTGGACGTGAAGCGGCTATGGTCAACCACTTTGACTGCCTCAACCAAAAACGTCGTAAAAGTGCCTTGCGCGATAGCTTACTACGCGAACTGTTGCGACTAGGAAACGCTAACATGGGCGTGCTGAGTTTAGGGATTATTTTGCTCATGGTGGCGCGCGCGCTCGAGCAACACAGTTTTAGCATTGGTGATTTTGCCCTGTTTGCAGATTACCTCGGCCGCCTCAGTTGGAACATGGCGTTTTTTGGGGACGCACTAAGCCAACACAAGCGCGCTGGTGTTGCATTTGAGCGCATGCATAAACTTTTGCAAGATTCGCCTGCAGGCGAAGTGACCCGGCTCGAGCGCTTACCCCTTGATGCTAGTGCTGACATTGACCAAGCGGCTAAGCAAGATAATCAGCAGGCACGCCCTCATGATCAACAGTATGTTTCACGTGAAACATTTGAGATGCTCGAGGTTGACAGCCTCAGCTACAGCTACCCTAATGGTACTCGCGGCATTCAAAACGTGTCGTTTAAGGTTCAACGCGGTTCATTTACGGTCATTACTGGGCGAATTGGCGCAGGTAAAACAACCTTGTTACGCGCGCTGCTTGGCTTAGTACCTCGAGCAACAGGAACTATTTGCTGGAACGGTCAGCAAGTAAGTGACCCAGCCAGCTTTTTTGTACCCCCACGCAGTGCTTACACAGCTCAAGTTCCGCGCTTGTTTAGTGACACGCTGCAAGAAAATATCTTGTTAGACAGTAACGATAACCAAAAGCTCGTGACAGCCAGCCGTTTGGCAGTTCTCGAACACGATGTTGCCCGGCTTGACAAAGGCTATCATACCCTTGTAGGGAGCCGTGGTGTGAAGCTCTCTGGCGGTCAAATTCAGCGCAGTGCTGCCGCCCGTATGTTTGCACGCGATAGCGACTTACTTGTGTTTGATGATCTATCTAGTGCGCTAGATGTTGAAACTGAAGCGCGCTTGTGGCATGAACTTTTTCGCCAGCGGGAAGTAACGTGTCTTGTTGTGTCGCACCGCCGGGTGGCGCTCGAGCGTGCTGATCACATTCTTGTCATGAAAGACGGCCAAATTATTGCCGAAGGGCAACTTGCAGACCTTTTGCGTAGCTGTGATGAGATGAATTATCTATGGTCAGGTCAGGACCAACCTGCTGCAGCCGACTAGACCCTAAACAACGTCACTGCTAGCATATGCACTTTGTTGAGTGAGAACGTTTCCATTTGAAGTTGTGGGAGCAACTTCAAATGCGAGCCCATACAGGACCCACTCAGTGTGGGGAGATTTATCCCGGAATTGCTGTGACACGCAAAAACCGAGGGTAGCAATTTACCCTCGGTCAATTTTTAGCTATACGATTTGAGTAAGGCGTGTACTAGAGAAGATTCTCGACAGCAGCACGCTCTTCAAGTAATTCTGCTTCACTTGCTTTCATCTTTTCTTGAATAAACGCACTGTTATCTAGCCCTTGGACAATGCTCACAGCGCCATCTTGAACGGTTACTGGAAATGAATAGATGATGTCTTTGCTGATGCCATAACTACCGTCGCTCGGAATTGCCATACTTACCCAGTCGCCATCTGGTGTGCCTGCGTACCAGTCGCGCATGTGATCAACGGCGGCTGAGGCGGCTGAGGCGGCGCTCGAAGCCCCGCGCGCGCTGATAATTGCAGCACCACGTTTTTGTACCGTAGGAATAAAGGTTTCTTGGTACCAGCTTTGCTCAACCAAACTGCTAGCAGCTTGCCCGTCTACTGTGGCGTGATGAATATCAGGAACTTGGGTGCTCGAGTGGTTGCCCCAAATAATCATCTTGTGAATGCTGGCAACAGGTTTACCCGTTTGACTGGCGAGTTGGCTCATGGCGCGGTTGTGATCTAAACGGGTCATTGCGCTAAACTGCTCTGGTTTTAGGTCAGTCGCGTTGTTCATAGCAATAAGCGCGTTGGTGTTGGCTGGGTTACCCACGACCAGTACGCGCACGTTTTTGTCAGCGTGATCGTTTAGAGCTTTACCTTGGACCGTAAAGATAGCACCATTTGCTTCTAACAAATCTTTCCGCTCCATGCCCTTACTGCGTGGACGTGAGCCCACAAGTAGCGCACACTGCGCGCCTTCAAAGGCAACGGTGGCATCGTCTGAGGCTTGAATGCCATACAAGAGTGGAAACGCCCCATCGTTAAGTTCCATGATGACGCCCTCGAGTGCTTGCATGGCAGGGGTAATTTCCAAAAGTTGCAAGATAATAGGCTGATCTTTGCCAAGCATATCGCCTGAAGCAATTCTAAATAAGAGTGCATAGCCAATCTGCCCGGCTCCACCCGTTACGGCAACACGAATAGGGTCTTTCACAGTGGACCTCCTCGAAGTAATAAGCGTGAATAACTACTGACTTATAGACCTCAACCTTATAGACCTCAATCTAAGGCCACGCGCATACCTGTGCAGGTTACGAACGTCCTGCTTACGGCTTTGAAGATATTGAACGTGTCACCTTAGTTGAGTTTTTGCGAAAGTATCGTAACATTTGGGGTGTCTTAGTACGTGTATCAGCAGAGGGGTAAGGTAAAGCAGCAGTACAGATGTTTCACGTGAAACATAGGCATCAACTGTCATGTGTGGCTGCGTAGTGGCGAGCTTTTAAGCTTGATAGCCAAGTAGCTCGAGCAAGCGTTCTAACTCATCCACGGTATGAAAATGAACTTCTAACTTGCCCTTGTCTTCACCTTTTATGGACACACGTGTACCCAAGTGGCGCGTGAGGTCTTCCTCGAGGCTTGCATAAGGACGTTCTGAACTCGAAGCTGACGCTTGCTTGACATCTTGGGAAGGCTGTCCGGGTAGCTTTAAGGCTTCAGCTTGTCTTACCGATAAACCTTGGGAAACAATTTGCTCTAACGCCCAGTGCTGATAAAAATCAGGTAACGCTAAGATGGCCCTTGCGTGTCCGGCGCTAATCTCTTGTTTAGTTAAAGCTTCTTGCGCTGAAGGCTGCAATTTGAGTAACCGCAAACTGTTGGCAATAGCACTGCGGCTTTTCCCAACACTGGTAGCAACTGCTTCTTGATTCAACCCAAAATCTAGTAATTGCTTAAACGCTTGCGCTTCTTCTAAGGGGCTTAAGTTTTCGCGTTGCAAGTTCTCGACAATAGCAACTTCTAAGGTCTCTTGGTCACTTAGGGTGCGCACTACAACGGGAACACTGTCAAGCCCTGCTTGCATAGCTGCCCGGAAACGCCGTTCACCTGCGACAATCTCGTAACGTGAAGGCTCAGATGAAGTAGGTGATACATCATCATCTGTTTTAGTTGGCGCTAAAGGGCGGACCAGTAAAGGTTGCAAAACCCCTTTACTAGCAATGGACTGCGTGAGTTCAGCAAGCGCCGCTGCATCTATGGTTTTACGAGGTTGGTAAGCTGAAACTTGCAGTTGTGTCACGGCAAGCCGTTGTACGTCTTGTATATTTGTTTTGGGAAGGAGCGCATCAAGGCCGCGCCCCAAGCCGCTACGTTTTGGCTTTTTAGGAGCTGACACGCTTCAATACCTCCTCAGCTAAACGGCGGTAGGCAAGCGCACCCTGCGAGGTAGGCGCATAATCAAAAATAGGCTGTCCATAAGAAGGTGCTTCTGCAAGGCGTACATTACGAGGAATAACCGACCAAAATACCAGTGATTTAAAGTGATTACGCACGTTATCTTCAACTTCTTGGGATAGTTTGGTGCGCCCATCAAACATAGTAAGAACAATACCCAAGAGTGCCAGATTAGGGTTTAACCCAGTTTGAATACGCTCTACGGTGTCCATCATGCTAGCAATACCCTCGAGCGCATAATATTCTGTTTGTAAGGGTACTAGCAACTGGTCAGCAGCAACGAGTGCGTTTAAGGTAAGCGATCCTAACGATGGTGGCGCGTCAATGACAATGAGATCGTAGTCATCTCGTATGTCTTTAAGGGCACGTTTAAGAAGCCCTAAATTATCGCCACTAGCATCTAAATCGAGTGCCGCCGCCGCAAGGTCAGCCGCTGCTGGAATAACATGCAAGTTGTTGGTGTCTGTTGTTTGAATAGCATCTGCTGCTGTAACGTCTCCCATAAGTACGTCGTAGACGTGGAGGTCGGGGCCACGAATGTTTAGACCGCTACTGGCATTGGCTTGTGGATCAAGATCAACCAAGAGGACATAGCGTTTCTCGGCAAGTGCTGCAGCCACGTTGATGGCGGTTGTGGTTTTACCCACGCCACCTTTTTGATTAATAACACCTATGACGGGCACGGAATGCCTCCGGTCAGGGTTAATGCGACAAGCGTTGCGTGGTCGTTTAACGCCAGTTCACGCACAACGGGTGGCTCAATAACACCTGTTGCCAGTCCTAGTGTTTCTTGCAAGTTGCTCACTTCAGCTTGATAGGTGTTACCTTTGCGAGAAATAAGTGAAATACGTGTTGCATGAAGGTGGCGGGTAAGTCGGTAGCTGTCCAAAAACTGCCCCACAGCTTGGGCGGTTACACAGTGGACCTGTTCACCCTGAAAGTGGCGTACGTCTTCAGCGACAAGCATGGCGTTCTCGAGCCCAAGTTTAGACAGTACAATTTGCAAAAACGTGGCCCGCTTGCGCCTGCGCTCAACCAAAATCACCTCGAGTTCTGGGCAGCTAATAGCGAGTGGAATCCCGGGCAAACCTACACCTGAACCTAAGTCAAGTACAACAGCTTGTGTGGTTGAGCTGGCATCAGTTTGTATGAGTTCTGGATAACGCCTTAACATCTGGGCGTAGTACAGCCCTTCACCCAGTTTGTCATCTAAATTTGCCACTGCGCGCTCAGACATAAGGTCAAGGCTGCGATGATACATGCGAATGAGGTCGCTGTAGCGCGCAAGTAACTCAACCTGCTGGTCATTTAAGTGCATCTCCGAGGGTTGAAAATCCGCCGTCACCTTAGCTAGATTGTTTCACGTGAAACAGCTTGACGTTGTTGTGCTTAGCACGCAGCGGCATAATACGTAGTTGTCGCAGTAGTAGTTATCGCTGTTTGTTGATCTGGAGCCCGCATATGTCACCAACCTGTCTTACCGGGTGATGGATACAAGGGACTCGAGCGTCTCAACTCATCTAGCTATGCATAAAAACCAGTAACTACGAATAACGTTACTTCTAACAGTAAGACTAGTGTTAACAGTCTACGATAAGGTAATCTTGACAAGGGCTACTTGCTCTAACCATCAATGCGCTTGTAGGCGTACTCTTGTACAAAACACTCAGCTCAATATAACCACCTGACCTACAAGCCAAAAGGAGTAACCGTGAAACAATGCCGTAAGTTTATGCTGTTAAAGCTCCTCGCCATACTCATCGTAGTTGGCTTGGGTACAGGTGCGTTTGCACAGACAAGCATCGGTTGAGTGACCATCAACTTACAAGCCCTCTTTTTTAACCAAATTAACGACGGTGCCCAAGACGCTGCGGACGCCCTCGGCGTAGACCTGCAAATTGTAGATGGCAACAACGACCCAGCCATGCAAGTTGCGGCCATCGAGTCGTTTATCACCCAACAGGTAGATGCCATCATTGTGGTGGCAATTGACGTTGAGGGCATTATTCCAGCCGTCACCGCCGCTAGTGAAGCTGGCATTCCTGTGACTGCTATTGACGCTAAAGTGGCTGTACCACCAGCAGATGCCTTTATTGGCGTGGATAACTACGGTGCAGGTGTGGAAGCTGGCGAGTACACAGCTGGGTACATTGCCGAAGCTTTTCCAGATGGTGCTGAGATTGGCATTGTGGGCGCGCTTAACTCATTTATTCAAAACCAGCGTCGAGACGGCTTTGTGGAAATTATGGAAACAGTTGATGGTGTGGAGATTGTCGGTACTGTAGACGGGCAAAACGTGCAAGAAATTGCCCTTACAGCAGCAGAAAACTTGGTCACCGCTAACCCCGGGCTAGACATTATTTATGCCACAGGTGAACCTGCGCTTATTGGTGTTATTGCGGCGGTGGAAGCCCAAGGCATCGGTGATAGCGTCACAGTTATTGGCTGGGACCTTACCGCGCAAGCTGTACGTGGGATAGATGTTGGCTTTGTTGAGGCTGTTGTGCAGCAAAACCCTTACCAAGAAGGCTATGAAGCCGTTGAGGTGTCTTTAGCACTACTCGCGGGTGATGACGTTGCTGAAGAAGTACTGATTCCGATTGATATTGTCACTACTGACAACATTGACGACTTCCGCAGTTTATTTGAGTAACTTTAGGACACGGGTAAACCTGACCCCATGAGCCTGCTCGAGCTACGCGATATTCACAAACACTTTGGTGCTATTCAAGCGCTCAAAGGCGTTAACTTGCGGCTAGAAGCTGGTGAGGTGCTAGGGCTTTTGGGCGATAACGGCGCTGGTAAGTCCACCCTTATGAAGGTGATTAGCGGTGCGTACCGGCCAGATGGTGGGGAATACTTGCTCGAGGCTAGCCCCGTCAACTTTCGTTCGCCGCAAGACGCCCGCAAGCGTCAGCTCGAGATGGTCTACCAAGATCTTGCCCTGTGTGACAGTTTGAGTGTTGCCAAAAATATCTTTCTAGGACGCGAACCCACCCGCCAAGTTGCTGGGCTTAGCTTTGTCGATCAAGCGCGCCTGCACGCAAATGCTAGTGAAGTGCTCGCGCGCTTACACATCAAAGTGCCGTCTACTCGCGTAAAAGTGCGGCACTTGTCAGGTGGGCAGCGCCAAGCCATTGCAATTGGTCGGGCCGTGTCCTTTGCGCCCAAAGTACTTATTTTAGATGAACCTACCGCTGCCCTCGCCGTTAAAGAGGTCAACGAAGTCCTTGACCTCATTCGCCGCTTGCGGGAAGGCGGCGTAGGCATCATCCTCATCAGTCACCGTTTGCAAGATGTCATGGCAGTCAGCGACCGAATTATGGTGATGTACGAAGGCCGCAACGTTGCTGAACGCAATAGTGCCGACACGAACTTACAAGAAGTCATTGAGCTTATCGTTCAGGCTTAAAATACTAAGCTCTGTCTTTCACAGAAACTCAGAGGGCATCAAAACTAGCTAATGTACATCAACACTACTATCATAGCCACGATGATGACATCTTCCAAGTGTCAGCTCAAATTGACGTAATTAAGAGTACGTCTTACTAAAACACGATTAGCCAGCGCTGATGCCGACATCTTGTGGTGAGGAGCACCCCTCATCCAAACCCAAACTTCAACCTTAGTTCTCCGGAGGCGCGTGCCTTTGTCAGATTTACCCGCATCACCTCAACCTAAACCCGCTCAGCAAGCTTGGCGCAATTCAGATTTTGCCTTTCAGGGTACGTTGTTGCTTATTTTTATAGTTGTGTTTATCGTGCTTTCGCTAACGGCTAGAAACTTTTTGACGGTCACTAATTTGCTCAACATCGCCCGACAAGCCGCGCCCACGCTTATTGTGGCGACAGGTATGACACTCGTCATCACCACAGGTGGAATTGACCTGTCAGTGGGGTCAGGTACGGCGTTAGTTGCAGTGCTCTCAGCCATGACTTTGGGTGCTGTTGGGTCTGGTTTTGGGGTTGTCCTCACGGTTGTACTTATGCTGCTTTTAGGCATTGTGCTCGGTGCAGTCAACGGCTACTTTGTGGCGTATCAGCGCATTCCAGCGTTTATTGTGAGCCTTGCGTCGCTGTCCATTGTGCGCGGGCTAGCACAACTGTTAACTCGAGGTTACTCCCTCCCCATCGACCCAGACAGTCCGTTTTTGTGGCTTGGGCGTGGTCGCATTGGCATTGTGCCCGTGCCTGCCATCATCGCACTTATAGTCGTGGTCATCGGCATCATCCTTCTAAACACAACGACGCTGGGCGTGTACATTACTGGAATTGGCAGCAACGAAGAAGCTGTACGGCGCAGTGGCGTGAATGTGCGCCTTGTGAAGCTAGTGGTTTACATGATTAGCGGTTTGGTTGTGGCACTGGGCGGCATGGTGACGGCTGCACGCTTAGCTTCTGGCTCGTCCTACACAGGGGTTGCGTTTGAACTTCAAGTGATTGCCGCC
>JBCCOX010000189.1:0-8181 GCA_039025155.1 Deinococcota bacterium
ATGATGGTAGGGCAACAGCAGGAAATACCAAAATGCCCGTACGAAAACCAAAATCGTTATCAACCTTTGTAGCGGGCTTCAAAGCCGCGTGTACCAAACGCATCAACAAGCATAGGCAAACACCACGTATTCCTGTTTGGCAAAGAAACTACTACGAGCATATCGTGCGTGATGAGGATAGCCTAAACAACATTCGTAAATACATCATCAACAATCCTGCAAACTGGCAGCAGGATGAAGAATACGAACCGTGACCGTCCATCTTTTTGGCATCCGCCACCACGGTCCTGGCTCAGCGCGTAGTTTGCTCATGGTTTTGGAAGAACTCGAGCCCGACCACCTCCTCATCGAAGGCCCTCCGGACGCTGATCAAGTCATCTACCTCGCCAACCACGCCGCTATGCAACCGCCCGTCGCCATTTTGGTCTACGCGCCAGACAAACCCTAAGAAGCCGCCTTTTACCCGTTTGCGGAGTATTCTCCTGAATGGCAAGCCATGCGCTACGCGCTAAACCATGACTTGCCCGTGCGGTTTATGGATTTGGCCCAAACCACAAGCGCCCCCACAAGCAATGACGATGGCGATAGCATCAACATGAATGATGAATCTGATGCAGAAAATGATGCCATCGCGGACGATGAAACCGAAAATGATGATATTGACCCCGATTTATCCATTCGCCACGATCCGCTAGGTCAACTTGCCGCTGCTGCCGGCTACAGCGATGGCGAACGCTGGTGGGATCAGATGGTGGAGTCACGGCGCGAGGGTGAAGGGCTATTTACGGCTATTCAAGAAGCAATGATCACATTGCGGGAAAGTAGTCCAGCTTATGAGGACAAGCTCGAGCACCTCCGCGAAGCCGCCATGCGCGAGGTCATTCGCAAAGCTGAAAAAGAAGGTTTTGAACGCATTGCTGTGGTGTGTGGTGCGTGGCATGTGCCTGCGCTGCTTGACAGGAAAAATGCCAAAGTTGATAAAGCTTTACTCAAAGGTCTAGCTAAAACTAAAGTTACCGCCACTTGGATGCCCTGGACCTACGGACGCCTAACCCAAAGCAGCGGTTACGGTGCAGGCGTGGCGTCACCGGGCTGGTATCACCATTTGTGGCAGGCTAGTGACCATTTAAGTACCCGCTGGCTGACCCAAGTTGCTACCTTGTTTCGTGAGCAGGACTTACCTGCCTCATCTGCCCATGTAATTGAAGGGGTGCGCTTAGCAGATAGCTTGGCTGCCTTGCGCGATAAGGCGATGGCGGGGCTTGAAGAACTCAACGAAGCCGTCCAAGCCGTGTTTACCTTTGGTAGCGACGCGCCGGTACAACTGATCGAAGACAAGTTAATGGTTGGTGAGCGTTTAGGACAGATTCCGCCAGACACGCCTATGCTGCCTTTACAACAGGATTTGATGCGCTTACAAAAATCGTTGCGAATGAAGCCCAAGGTAACTGAAGGTGTCCTCGAGCTTGATTTACGTAAAGACATGCACCTTAGGCGGAGTCATCTACTGCACCGTCTGCGGCTTTTGGGTATCTCTTGGGGTGAAACGCAGCAGGTTTACGGCAAAAAAGGCAGTTTTCATGAACACTGGCACATCCAGTGGCAACCTGAGTTTGCGGTACGACTTATTGAGATGGCGGTATGGGGCAACACGGTGGCACTTGCCAGCAGTCAGTTTGTCAAACATGAGGCGGTGCACGCCCCTAGTTTGCCTGTGCTAACCAAGCTATTAGGTGACACCTTGCTGGCTGATTTACCTGATGCTGTGAAGGCGCTAACCCATGAGCTTGAGAACAAAGCTGCCATCACCAGCGATGTCAGCCATTTGATGGCTGCCTTGCCGCCATTAGTGAATGTAATGCGCCACGGTAACGTCCGCAGGACTGACGCTAGTCAGGTTGCCCAGGTACTCACGGGACTTATACCACGCATTTGCATCGGCTTGCCTTCCGCCTGCAGCTCGCTAGATGATGCCGCCGCTGGCAACATGTTTCAGCAGATTGTTCAAACGCACAGCAGCTTGCAAGTCTTGGCGGATGATGTACACGGCGAAGCTTGGTCACAGGCTTTGCAAAGCTTGATCAAACGCGATACGGTTCACGGTTTAGTGGCAGGGCGCGCGGCCAGATTACTGTTTGATACAGATGTTTTTAGCGGTGAAGAATCTGCGCGTCACTTGGGATTGGCGCTGTCTCGAGCCAGTGAACCTGCCGATGCTGCCGCGTGGATTGAGGGATTTTTGAAAGATAGCGGTATTATCCTTTTGCATGACGAAAGCTTGTGGCGTGTCCTAGATGAATGGTTGCAAGACTTAAATGAAGATACCTTTGTTCAACTTGTACCCCTTTTACGGCGTACCTTCTCTACCTTTTCCGCACCTGAACGTCGGCAAATGGGCGAACGGGTCAAACACGGCACACCACAAGCAGGTGGTTTAGACGAGGATTTGGATGAGGCTCGAGCCCAAGCCGTTATGCCTGTGATTCGGCAATTGCTTGGTCTAACGGAGATGACTCCATGAGTGATACAAATCAAACCGAACGCGAACGCCGTTGGCGCTTAATTTTAGGTGGCCACGAAGCTGACGGCATTCAGTCCCAACTTTCTGCTGCTGATCAAGGCATGGACGCCACCCTTGCTTCTGTTTATGACACAGGCAGGGAAGATGCAAGTGGTGGACGAAGGGGTGGGCTAGGTGGTTCTGCCCCGCGTGTTGCCCGTTGGCTTGGCGATATTCGCAGTTACTTCCCAAGTAGTGTTGTTAGAGTGATGCAACAAGACGCTTTGGAGCGACTTAACTTGCGGCAGATGCTACTCGAGCCAGAAATGCTTAACGCCATTGACGCCGATGTCCATATGGTTGCCAACCTCGTCTCGCTAAGTGGTGTTATACCCGAAGGTACTAAAGACAGCGCCCGTCAAGTGGTGCGCCAAGTGGTGAATGAGCTACTTAGAAAACTCGCCAGTCCCACTGAACAAGCTGTCAAAGGCGCACTCAACCGTGCCATTCGCAACTATCGCCCCAAGCACAATGAAATCGACTGGCCGCGCACCATCCGTGCAAATCTCAAGCACTATCAGCCTGAGTATAAAACCATCATCCCAGAGCGGCGTATTGGCTACGGACACAAACGTTCTGCGCTGCGTGACATCATCCTCTGCCTTGACCAAAGTGGTTCGATGGCAACCTCGGTGGTTTATTCGGGTATATTTGGCGCGGTGCTCGCCTCGATTCCTGCTGTTAAAACCCGCCTGATTGCCTTTGACACCAGCGTGGTTGACCTAAGCGAAGATTTACAAGACCCCGTGGATTTGCTGTTTGGGGTACAGCTTGGCGGTGGTACTGACATCAACCGTGCTCTAGGGTTTTGCCAAGAACGCATTGACCGCCCAACCGACACGATTCTAGTGCTTATTAGCGATTTGTATGAAGGCGGTAATCGTCAGGAGATGCTCAAACGCGCTGCGTCGTTGGTTGAGTTAGGCGTTCAGGTCATTGCCCTACTTGCTTTAAATGATGACGGTGCGCCAAGCTACGACCACAGTGTTGCTGAAGCATTTGCAGGCATGGGTATACCCTCGTTTGCCTGTACGCCTGACCTGTTTCCCGATTTGATGGCAGCAGCAATTAACCGTACTGATATGAGGCAATGGGCGGCGAAGCACGATATTGTGACGGCGCGGCAGGATAGCTAAACGCTAAATCATATGCCTAGTTCATACATGAGCGTTGTACAAAGTTATGCCCACGCAAGGTTAATATCGGCAAAGGAAAACGCAGCTAGTGGCCCGGTAATCCGTAGCCGCAGCAGGTCAGGATGCGCCTCATCAAACTGGCTAAGCTCAGCCATGAATGCGTCGTAATCACCTTCTGGCATCAGTAGCGCGAGGTTGGCAACCTCTTGCTGGTCATCTTGCAAGTCCAGAATCAGCACTTCGCGGGCGTGGTTAGCAGCAAGGTCGGCGAGGCTGTCTTCTAATTGCTCACGGCGCTCGAGCAAGACCTGATTCACCTGCTTACCAAAGTTGATCTGCTCGTGATAGCTTGCCCCACGTGCGTTGAGGGCACGTTTTAAGGGCGCAAGTTCAGGGTGGGTTTCACCTAGTTCAGCAAGCAGGGCGTCTTTATTGAACCACTCAGCGCGCAGTGCGTACTCAGCAGCGCCGCGAACGTTGTCAAACAAAGCCAAGATGTCATCTTGAGCTTCATGAATGGCGTGGTTAAGGGCGCTTTCTGAAGGCGCTAAAGTACCAAAGCGTACTGGCACGGTTGCTAGCACTACCCGCAAGGCGTCAATCACTGCGTTGTGAGCTTTGAGGTTTTTACGGCTGACCCGGTAGCGGTCTTCGGGCTTGTCGCTGACGATAGCGCGTATATTGCCCAGCTCAATTATTCTTGGCGGGCTGCTTTCACCGATGCCAGCTAGGTCAGCCAAAATTGGCTCGAGGTCACGCCCGTTAGGCTCAGTCAAACAGTAAAGATAAAGCTGATCATTACGTTCAGGCTGGTCGCTAGAAGAAGTGGAGGATTGCGTCATTGTAGTCTCAGTATCATGAATGTACTCATCACGTGATGGGGATTTTGTACTTAATTGGGAATGAGTTTGAGGTTGACCTCAAGCTTGTCAACTTCAATCTTAACGTGCGTTATAGCTGGTCACTAAAAGGCTCAGTGACATCACGCTTGACCTCATCTAAGGCGCGGCTAATATGAACTTTGCTAATAACAGGTTTGTGATCCTGTTTGCCTTCGGCAATCACCGCTTGCAAAGCTAGTAAAGCTGCGCGGCGGCACAACCTTTCCAAGTCAGCTCCGCTTAAACCCTCACATTGGACAGCTAGCTCGGTCAAATTGATGGCGGGGTCGTGGGGGCGGTTTCGTAAGTGAATGTCTAAAATTTCTTCGCGCCCACGTGCGTCCGGCAAAGCGAAGTGCAAAATACTCTCAAAGCGGCCGCTGCGCAAAAGTGCGTCATCCAGCGCTTCACGGCGGTTAGTTGTCCCGAGGAGCATCACGCCCGGAATAGCTAATGCGCCGTCCATCTCGCTTAAAAACTGCCCTACAATGCGTTCGCCAATGCCGCCACCCGCAGCAGCGTTGTCCCGTTTGGAAAGCAGTGCGTCAATTTCATCAAAAAAGATGATAGCTGGCGCGTTGGCCCGCGCACGGGCAAATAAATCGCGGATGGCCCGTTCAGATTCACCGACATATTTTGACAAAAGCTGTGCGCCGCGCACCAAAATAAAGTTAGCAGATACTTCGTTAGCCACAGCTCGAGCAACCAAGGTTTTACCTGTACCGGGCGGACCCACTAGCAGCACCCCTTTAGGTGGTTTAAGGTTCATGCTGGCAAAAAGCTCTGCGTGCTCAAAAGGCAGTTCTACTAGTAAGCGCAATTCGTCTTTGATGGCGGTAAGTCCGCCCACGTCTTGCCACTTGGCAGGGGCGATGTCGCTGTCTAGCTCGCGTAGGGCAGACGGAATGACAAAGCGCAACGCCTGTGAAAAGTCTTTGCGGCGTACCTGAAGTTCGGGCAGCGCGTCTGGATTTAAGCCCTGGGTTTCGTGCAGGGCTGTGCGCAAACGCTCGAGCGCAGCTTCACGGCACAGTGCGGCTAAATCTGCACCCACAAAACCGTGGGTTTGGGTGGCGAGGTGGTCTAGGTCAACGTCGTCAGCGAGGGGCATACTGCGGGTGTGAATTTGCAAGATGGCCTGCCTCGAGGCTCTGTCGGGTACGCCAATAGCTACCTCGCGTTCAAAGCGCCCGGGCCGTCGTAGAGCCGGGTCTAAGTCGTCCGGGCGGTTGGTTGCCCCAATGACCACAACTTGCCCGCGGTCAGCGAGGCCGTCCATGAGGGTGAGAAGCTGGGCGACAACGCGCTTTTCAACTTCGCCTTGTACTTCGCTGCGCTTGGGGCCGATGGCATCAATTTCATCTAAAAAGATAATGGCCGGCGCGTGGCGGCTGGCATCAGCAAAAATTTCCCGCAAGCGTTTTTCACTTTCGCCGTAATATTTGCCCACAATCTCAGGGCCAGCTACCGAGATAAAATGCGCGCCAGCTTCGCGGGCGACGGCCCTAGCAATCATAGTTTTACCCGTACCGGGCGGCCCGTAAAGCAGCACGCCTTTGGGGGCGTCAATGCCTAAGCGTGCAAAAATTTCTGGACGTTTAAGCGGCAACTCTACCAGTTCACGCACCCGGCTAACTTCTTGAATTAACCCGCCGATGTCGTCGTAGGTACTTGGTGAATAGCCCTTGGTATCTGGTTTGGCAGAAGGTTCAGGGATGTTCAGGTGAATCTGGCTCGAGTCGCGCACAATCACCACGTCATCCGGTTCACAGCTTGTGACTTGCAGGTCAATGGCGTGATTGCCATAGCGTTCTAAGCGCACCCGGTTACCACTTACAAGCGCGCGCCCCTCGAGCAGCTCGAGCAAATCTGCGGAGCTTAGTTTGCTACTTTGCGCGCCCCTACCGGGCAGTAGCGTAACCTCTACGCGGCGGGCAACCAGTGGGCTAAGTTTCCAAAGCTGGGCACTTTCACCAACACTCAACTGGCTATTTTCACGCTCAAAACTGTCGAGGCCTACCTGCAAGCTGTTATCACCGGGCGCACTGGGTAGGGCGCGCAACGCAACTTTGCGCTGCGGGTTGGCAGCATTCACCAAGGCAATAATATCTCCGGGACGTGCGCCCAGGTGTTGCAAGTCGCTGCTAGCAAGACGGACAATACCCCTGTAAGCATCCCTAGCAGGCAGGGCATAGACAACCCGTTGCAGGGTACTATCCGGCGTGCCTGACGCATTGTTTACATTGTTGGGGGTATTGGCGGCATCTGCACCGCTAGTATTTGTGTTGTCATCATCTCCAGATGATCCTTGGGGTGCGCCCTGACGATCTGGATTAGGGTTTTGAGTCGAATCAGCCATGATGTGTTCCTAACAGGATAATATCTTGATAATTAATAGCATTTCCATCTGGAGTTGCTCCAGCAACTTCAGATGCGAGCTAGGCGAGTTGAAACAAACCCACTCAGTGTAGGGAGGCTTAATCTTGGACTTGCTATGAATATCGTGGCGTAAAAACTACCTTGTCAATAACACCACGCCATCCACCAACTCAGGAACTTAAGTATCCGCTTGGGTAAGGGGGATGGTGATTTCTAAGATGCCGTTTTGATAACTTTTGGTCATCATCTCGGTGTTGGCATGGTCGGGTAAAACAAGGTCTTTCTGATAACGCCGGCCGCTGCGCCCGGTTGCTTCGATGGTTAGCGCCATGCCGTTGACAGTCAAACTAACCGCGTCTTCACTGACGCCGGGCATTTCCGCAATGATGCTTAAGGTATCACCTTGGTCATAAATATCGGTAAGGGGTTCGCGCACGTCGCTAACTTCTTCGCCCTCTTGGTAGACATTGCCAAAGGTATCTACGTTGGTTTCGCCACCGATACCCGTGCGAATCCGAAAGCCGATAACGCCACTGCGCCCCGAGCTATCTTGAAACTCGCGGGTACTGCTTGCCTCATTTAGGTTGCTGTCTAAGTTTTTGAGGCGTTCAGCAATGGTTTCGCCATCTTGACTCAAGCTGGACGCTAGGTCAACTAATTTGCCTAAACTGCCACCTAAACTGCCACCGAGTAATTTGCTTAAATCAACATCAACTTTTTTGTCTTTATCGTCTGCCATAAAAACCTCCTAAAGCAGCTTTGGCGGTACGGTTCAAGTTAAGGTTTATGTGAGGGGGTAATGCAACACTATCAGCACAGTTCTGAGTATTACGGCTGTGTTACGGCTGTGTTACGGCTGTGTTGCAGTAGGGTGCTAGCAGTGTTTATCAGGTTTGTACCTAACGTGCTCATCCCTTAAAGTTAACGAGCTTGAGGGGCTGAGCTAGTTGGCTCAGGTCACGTGATACGTTGACTGATTAGTCTAGGTTGATGGCGTCCTGAGTTGATACCAATCCTGAGCTGATAGCATCTACCAAATACGGGGTAGTGTTGCACCCACAAGCCCATGCAAGTTGGTACGCTTTAGTACTCTAGAACAAAACTACCGTCTTGGTATGTGTCATGTCTACGCTGATGTTAGTCTGACCTGCTGATCGCGCGTTGTGCAATGCTAGTTTTAGCTGTTAATAATGCATTGAGTTCATATTTGCGCTGTTCTAACGAG
>JBCCOX010000190.1:0-8180 GCA_039025155.1 Deinococcota bacterium
CTTGCACGGCGCTGTAACCCGCCTCACCCAGCTTTACCGTGAGCAAGGTGTGCAGATGCTCCCAACACATAGCCTGAACGAAGCTGAGCGCGGCTACGACTTTGCGGGTGAACTTATTATTGCGCCGCCGTCTGCCCACCGCTCACCGTGGATGAAGCGTTTTAAGCTTCCCCAAACCGCGTTTGCGTCTGGCTGGATGGCCGTGCGCGGCAATCGCCGTAGGCGTGGTTACGAACGCGGCTTTGTGTTATCTGACCACATTGACTGGACAAATTTAATTAAAACCATTGAAGACACCGGGGCATCACGTATTTTGCTCACGCATGGGCAAACTGATGCCGTGGCACGTTACCTGCGTGACGTTAAAGGGCTTGACGCGCAGACCTTAGCCGCACCTTATGAAGGTGAACAGGAAGATGGTAGTGACCTAGCGGAAAATGCGGAGGGTGTAGCGGCAAACTCAGAAAGTCTTCAAGTGACATCACATGACGTTGATGATGCCAAACATGACGCTGATGATGCTAAACCCTCGCCAGCGGTAGCGGCTGATGCTGAACAAGCAAGCTCATCACCTAAAAAAGCCTCGTCCAAATCTAAAAAAACCTCAGCCAACAAGACAGTGACCAAGACAACATCAGCTAAAAAAGTATCTGCTGAGCAAGCCCCAACTGGTCAAACTTCAACTGATAAGACATCAACTGATAAGACATCAACTGATAAGACATCAACTGACAGGACATCAACTGACGAGACATCAACTATAAAAACATCAGCTAAAAAGACTGGGACCCAGAAAGCCTCAGCTAAAAAGACATCAACTAAGATAACCTCAGCTAAAAAGACATCAACTAAAAAGGCGACATCTCAGACAACCTCAGCCAAAAGCGTCTCGGCTAAGCGGACATCTGACGATAAGACACCCTCAGCCAAGAAAGCTTTAGCTAAAACAGACGCATCCGGAGTTAAACGGGTCATTGTGGAAGACAGCAGCACATGAAGCAGTTTGTTGAGTTGTTTCGGGCCGTTGACGGGACAACTGCGACCAACACCAAAGTAGCGGCGCTTAAAGATTATTTTTTGAGTGCGCCTCCAGAAGATGCGATTTGGGCGCTGTACTTGCTTACCGGGAAGTTGCGCAAACGGACGCTTACCTCGCGGGCGCTGCGCAATATCTTTTTAGAGATTAGCGACCTACCCGAGTGGCTCGTGAAAGACGCGCAGGCGCACGTGGGTGATACCTCGGAGGCGGTGGCCTTGCTGGTGCAAGCAACTGAGCCGCCCTTACCTGACTCAGGGCCGCTCGAGCTTCCTTTACACGAGTGGCTCGAGCAAGAAATTCCCAAAGCCAAACACGCTGACGACGATGCTAAACGTGAGCTGGTTTTGCGGTGGTGGGCAAGTTTAGACGGCGATAGTCTGCTGGTACTTCACAAAATGTTGTCCGGTAATTTTCGCATTGGCGTGTCCAACACGCTGGTGACGCGGGCGCTAGCCGAGGCCTTTGAACGCACGCCTGCTGAAATGACCCACCGCCTTATGGGCGACTTTCCAACCACAGCCGAGTTTTATAGGTCACTTGCAGAAACATCCGACGGGCCCGTTGCGAGCCAGCCGTATCCGTTTTTGCTGGCGTATCCGGTGGAGTTGGATGTCATCGCTGAGGAAGGCCTAGACCAGTACCGGCTCGAGTGGAAATGGGACGGCATTCGCGCGCAACTCATTAAACGTGAGGGTGAGGTGTTCATATGGTCGCGCGGTGAAGACCTCATTACAACACAGTTTCCTGAGCTGGCTGAGGCATTTGTGGCACTACCAGATGGCACTGTGTTGGACGGTGAGATCGTCGCTTGGTGGGACGGGCAGATTCAGTCGTTTAACGACTTACAAAAGCGTCTCGGCAGGAAAAAAGTGGGTCCTAAGGTGAGGGCACAAACGCCTGTACATTATTTGATTTATGATTTGCTCGAGGACGGTGGGCAGGATATTCGGGAGATGCCTTTGCAGGCACGGCGGGAGAAGCTCGAGGCGCTCATAGCTACCCATCCTATTACCGAGGGCGACCTTACCCAAGAATTATACGCGGCAGATGTTGAGGTGCTCGAGCAACTCCGCCATAGCGCGCGTGATGCACATGCTGAGGGCCTCATGCTCAAACGCCTGGACAGTCCTTACTTGGTAGGACGGCGTAAAGGTCTGTGGTGGAAGCACAAAGTTGACCCTTACACGCTGGACGCCGTACTTATCTACGCTCAAGCTGGAACGGGGCGGCGCGCCAATTTGTTTACCGACTACACCTTTGCCCTCTGGCGTGACGGCGAACTTGTATCGTTCACCAAAGCTTATTCCGGGTTAGATGACGGCGAGATTGCCAAACTTGACCGCTGGATACGGCGCAACACCATTGAGCGTTTTGGGCCGGTGCGCAGTGTCAAACCAGAACAAGTCTTTGAGCTTGCCTTTGAAGGCATTGCTGAGTCGTCCCGTCACAAGTCTGGCATTGCCGTACGCTTTCCGCGTATTTTGCGCTGGCGCGATGACAAACCACCTGCTGAGGCAGATAGTTTGGAAACGGCGAGGGCGTTACTAGACGCTAACTGAGATGACGTTTTATTTTTCAGATTCTGTTGAGGTGTCTACGTCCCTAGCTACCCTAGGGGACATGACAACATTAAAGCCACCAATACTGTCAAAACGTAACCTACCCTCATCAACGAGCCGCTGTTCTCGAGATGGTAGTGCATCATAAGCTTGTTGATAGCGTTGTAGCATTTCTGCAGCTTGAGCATCAGTAAGAATGTCAGGGTCAAAAGTGTAAAAGTTATGACCTTCAAACGGATCATATAGTTCACCATCAACACAAAAAGCATGGTCGGGGATTGGCTGAGACCTTTGGCTTTCATCCAAGCATGCTAAACAGTCAACAGAATCGGTTTCCTCTTGAGCCCAAGAGACAACACACAAACTTATGACTAGCCCAAGTAGGAGTTTCATAGCTTTATCCTAGAACTTTGAAAGTGAAGTTACTATGCTATTTGAACTGAATAGGGGATTTCTAAAGGTGAGTAGCCTAAACAACCTGAGTATTGAAGGCTCGAGCATCATCTAAACTAGCTGGCATCGTAAAACCAAGTGTCTCGAGCCCCTTAATTGACACATAAACTGATATGACCTAGAGTGAAATCAACACACAACGTGTAAAGGAGGTGCAGCATGAGTAAAGTGACAACCAGGGTAGTAAGCAGACCAGTGAAGAAAAAAGCAAGTAGGAACGTGTTTAAGCGTGTTGCGCCTGCAACCGAGCCGCGTAAGCCTGCTGTGCTCAAAATGGTTGATGGGTTGCCTGTGTTTGATGTTCCATACGCTGATGATACGGATGTGCTCGAGCTAGCTCGAGCGGAACGCGACAAGCAAATACTTGGTTTGTGAAGGTCTTGTTTGATTCATCGGTGCTCATACCTTCGCTAATAAGGCAGCACGCAAACTATGAAGCAGCTCATGCCTGTTTTACAGCGCATGTTTACGATGACAACACTGAGGTTTATGCCAGTGCACATACTCTGGCTGAAACGTATTCATCTATAACGGGCTACCGTCCTTGGAAAATCAGCGCGGTACAGGCTAAACAAGCTATTGACAATTTGCGTCCTCATTTGAGTGTAATTACCTTGAATGAGGACGATTACATGTGGGTATTTAACCGTATGGCGTCACTCAACTTAGTTGGTGCTGTCATTTATGACTGTTTACATGCTCGAGCCGCGCTCAAAGCAGAGGTAACAGCGCTGTACACATTCAACACAAAAGACTTTGTAAGACTTAGTGATGATGTGCAGGCGTTAGTGCGTGAGCCGTAATTGATGCTCACCTGCAAAGCTAGTCCTTACCCGTAGGTCTTGGCAAGTGTCGTAACTCAATTTGGTTTGAGTGGGGTATCTCAGAATTGTAGAGCTTTTGAGGATAAAGTTACAGATTAGACAATGACTAAGGCATCCACAACATCTAAAGCTGACACGTTGAAAAGTCCAGCAAAATCGGCAATTCT
This sequence comes from Deinococcota bacterium, assembly GCA_039025155.1. Taxonomy (GTDB): domain Bacteria; phylum Deinococcota; class Deinococci; order Deinococcales; family Trueperaceae; genus JBCCBI01. Next base: position 4,043 of record JBCCOX010000190.1, read on the forward strand.
TGAACCTATCTATAAGTTGTTCGATAAACGAGGCTGGACGCCTTTAGCCTTTCAAGAAACCGTCTGGCAAGCTTACCTCAATGGGGAAAGTGGGCTTATTCAAGTTCCTACAGGCAGCGGTAAAACTTTCGCGGCGACACTTGCACCCCTTGCCGAGATGATGGTGCGTCCAGTTAATGGCCTCAAACTGCTTTATGTAAGTCCTTTAAGAGCCGTTTCACGAGACATCGAAAAAGCATTATCTGCTGTCACTGAGGAACTAGGTTTAGACATTCGGGTGGAAAGCCGCACGAGCGACACCAGCCAAAGCCTCCGCAAAAAACAGATGAAAGCCATGCCAGACGTGCTACTGACTACGCCAGAGAGTTTGAGCGTGCTGCTGTCTTACAAAAACAGCGCTAAACGCTTCGGCAACCTGCGCGCGGTCGTCTTAGACGAGTGGCACGAACTGCTCAGCACTAAACGCGGTACGCAAACAGAACTTTGCTTGGCACGCTTGCGGCAACTTGCGCCAGAGGTGCGCACGTGGGCGATGAGTGCCTCACTTGCAAATGTCAACGAAGCTATGAACGCGGCTGTAGGACATACGTCTGGGCGGCTGGTGCAGTCTGAACTTAAGCGCGAGATCATCCTTAAAAGTGTGCTTCCCAAAAAGCTAGCGACGTTTCCGTGGGCGGGACATTTGGGCAGCAGCATGGTGGGGCCGCTGGTGGAGGCACTCGAGCCCACTCGCTCTACGCTTATCTTCACCAACACGCGGCGGCAAGCGGAACGCTGGTACGAGTTTCTTTGCAAAGCTGTGCCCGAACACACACCTAAGATGGCGCTTCATCACAGCAGTTTAGATAAACTTGCTCGAGAACAGGTTGAGGAAGACCTGAAAACAGGCAAGCTCAAGTGGGTGGTAGCAACCTCGAGCCTTGACCTTGGGGTGGACTTTCAACCGGTGGAGCAGGTCGTGCAAATTGGCTCGCTTAAGTCGGTCGCGCGGGTCGTGCAGCGGGCGGGCCGCAGCGCGCACACACCGGGCGGCACCAGTGAACTCCTGTTTGTGCCGACCAACGCGCTCGAGCTCTTGGAACTTGCCGCAGCCCGCCAAGCATTGACCGAGGGCGTCATCGAAGCGCGTGTGCCTCTTAGTAAACCCTACGACGTGCTCGCCCAGCACTTGGTGACGCTCGCTTGTGGCGATGGCTTTACACGGAAAAATATCGCCAGCGAACTACAGGGGACAGCAGCCTATGCCGAGCTTAGCGAGCAAGAACTAGACGATGTGCTACTGCTCATCACCCAAGGCGGTAAGAGCCTCAGCGCGTATCCAGAGTATCAAAAAGTTGTTTGCAAAGATGGGCTGTATCAAGCTGCAAATCAAACAGTGACCCGCCGTCAACGTTTAGCCATTGGCACAATTACCTCGAGCAGTAACGTGTTTTTGCGGTTTACCAATCAGCACAAGCTGGGCGCAATTGACGAAAATTTTATCTCCAAACTCAACCCCGGCGACACCTTTACATTTGCCGGGCGAACCTTAGAGTTTGTGATGATGAAAGACATGAACGCTTACGTGCGGGCGTCTAAAAAAGCGGTGACAACCTCACCAAGTTTTGTGGGTAAAGCCCTACCCCTGTCGTTACCACTCGCGGGCTACGTGCATCAGGAGTTAGCGCGGGAAGGTGCTACGACAAGGGAGCATGAGGCTTTAGCCAGCTTACTGAAAAGACAACGCGAGCTGTCTCATGTGCCTGCGGAGGGTGAGCTTTTGCTCGAGCACAGCCGCACCCGTGAAGGGGAGCATTTATTTCTTTACCCCTTTGCAGGGCGCAACATTCACGAAGGACTCGCCGCTGTACTGGCACTTCGGCTTGCCCGCCAAGACCCCACCACGCTTAGCTACACCGTGAACGACTATGGCATCACCATGCTTGCCCCCAAAGGCTACGACTTCGCCAGCCGCCTATCTAAAACGTTGTGTGAGGTTGACGGTTTAGCTGCCGATATTCGTGAGAGTGTCAACATGGCAGAACTGTCTAAACGCCACTTCCGGGAGGTGGCTCAGATTGCTGGACTTGTGTTTACCGGCTATCCAGGGTCGCGTAAAACCGCATGGCAGCTCAACGCGAGCACGTCGGTAATTTATGAGGTCTTGCGGGAGTATGAACCGGAGAGTGTACTTTTAAAACAAGCCGAACGGGAGTTGCTCGAGCAGGACTTTAACCTTGACGGCCTCAGCCAAAGCCTTGAAACCTTGCAGACGCAAACATGGCAGTGGCAACAAACTCGCAAACCCAGCCCGCTAGCCTTCCCCTTGTATATTGAGAGGTTGCGCTCGAGGCTGTCAACGGAAACCCTCGGCGAGCGCGTCATGCGCATGGTTGACCAATGGGCGCATTTGTAGTGCGCAATATGATGACCTCAACATGACACCTCTAAGCTGATGACCTCAACGCTCAAACCCCACTGGCAACCCCTAAACATCACATGGCAACAACACGACTTTGTACTCATCAACCACGCACTCTTTTGGCCATCTGAAAATGTACTGCTTATTAGCGACCTTCACCTTGGGCGGGCTGAGACCTTTCAGCGCGCAGGTTTACCCCTGCCGAGCGGCCATGAAGAGGCTGACCTAGCGCGGTTGGCGTCATTACAAGCATTTACAGGCGCAACCAAGGTGTACATTTTAGGAGATGTCATTCACGCGCGCAGTGGCATGACGGAGGTGCGGGTAGAGGCGTTTGCTGAGTGGCTCGAGCAACTTCCTGCCTCAGTTCAGCTCATCGCAGGCAATCACGACCGCAGCAGTGAGCAGATATTTACAGCGTGGGGGCTCGAGGCCTCAGCTAGTATTTTGCTCGCTGGTATACATCTTGTCCACGAACCCCAAACAGAGGGCATGCATATCTGCGGGCACATTCACCCAGTTGCTCAGGTAGGTAGCCGCCGTGACTATGTGCGCTTACCCTGTTTTGTGGTCGCGCCAAAACGCATCATTTTACCTGCCTTTACACAGTTTAGCGGTGGACACCTCACAACTCGTGCAGCTAAATGCCAGCGGTTTGTCGTTGCAGATAACCAAGTCATCGCGTTACCGTATTGATACTAACCACAACATCAAACAAAAAACCCCCGTCCAAAACATATGCAGTGGACCGGGGTTAGGGTGTGGTGGGCGATAGTGGATTTGAACCACTGACCTCGTCGTTATCAGCGACGCGCTCTAACCGACTGAGCTAATCGCCCCTAAAGCAGAGCGTAGCTTAGCATAAGCGCCAAAAACCCGTCAAGCCCAAACGCTGCTATTTTTGCCGTCCTTCAAATTAGTGCGGCTCACCATGACTAATGAACGGGCTGATGAACGCTTCTTAAAGGTCAGCCAACCCAACGCATGCTAACGCATAAATTTTCATGGCGACATCGTACAAAATGTTCAAGCGTAGGCTTATCAAGAGCTTTTGGGTGCAAAGGTTAACGTGTCTGTTACGTCATTTGCGTATGCTTATACAGGTATGTTGAGAGGTTTAACAAATACAAGAAAAGTTCAAAGTCTGAATTTTGATGTGAGACACTTTGCAAGTTTGCCTCGCTATGCTACATTTTTATGTATGTAACTCACCTGCGTAAATTCCATATATGTCGCCGTTGACTGCTTGCGCACAAGATTCCAAAGACCTAGAATTTTAACAATCTAGAATCTTAACAACAAATTATCTCAATGCTCTAACTAGTTATATTCAAGAGTATCTGAGGCTCGAGCTAACACGTGATGGTGTCCCTAGCATCTTCTGAGTATATCCATGCCTGGTTTGTGCTGTTCACCTTACAGAGTTTGTTGAAGCGCGTTTGACGAATAGCAGTCGTTCGCTATGTCCTTATACTAAATTGACTCTTGAGTGTCATAGTCTGAATCGCCACCGGGTACGCTCTTGCTTCGCAGAACTTCGTGTACACTAGCGATTTTGATGCCGTAAAGCGACATCAAAACATCACTTTAGTATTAATTGACCAGTTTAGTTGACAATCGCAGGAGGCAGCAGTGAAGCCCCTCTCTACGCTTCAAGGTAAGTCTTATAAAGCTAAGTCTTATGAAGGTAAGTCTTGCCAAGACCATGCTAAGCCGCGTTTAAACTCCCACAAACAC
>JBCCOX010000191.1:0-8180 GCA_039025155.1 Deinococcota bacterium
ACCGCCTCGTGTTGCCAGCATAATGTCAGCATCGCTATTACACATCTGTACCGAGACAAGTTCGTCGCCCTCAACTAGATTGATAGCGATGAGCCCGGAGGCGTTTAAGTTACTGTAATCGTTGATGGCTGTCTTTTTAATAATGCCGTGGCGGGGAGCAAAGACAAACGACCCACTTACCTCAAAGTCACGAATAGACAAGACCGTTTCAACTTTTTCTTCGCCCTCGAGCGGCAGAATGTTACGCAAGTGATTACCTCGAGCAGCGCGTTCGGCTTCCGGCAGGTCGTAAATTTTTTCGCGGTAAACACGCCCCCGGTCAGTGAAAAACAGCAAAAAGTCGTGTGTATTCCCCACGATCATCAGCGAGTTGATGTCGTCTTCTTTTTGCTTTTGCGCGCTCACCCCGCGCCCGCCCCGGCTTTGGGCCCGGTAGGCACTCAGCGCGGTACGTTTAATGTAACCGCCACGGGTGAGGGTCACAACCATGTCTTCTTCAGCAATTAAGTCTTCTTTGCTGATGACGTTCTCGAGGTCGCTGCTAATTTGGGTGCGGCGTTCATCACCAAAGCGTTTTTTAATATCACGCAGTTCAGTTTTAATGACTTTGCGAAGTTCTTCTTCGTTTTCCAAAATGGCAGTGAGGCGTTCAATGTCTGCTTGCACGCTAGCGTATTCGGTTTGGAGTTTTTCACGCTCTAAACCCGTCAAACGCTGTAAGCGCATATCCAGCACAGCTTGCGCTTGAATTTCGCTAAGGTCAAACGTGGCAACCAGTCCAGCCCTTGCCGTGGGCCCGTCTGGCGAGTTGCGAATGAGCGTAATGACCTCATCAAGCACATCAAGTGCTTTAAGGTAGCCCTCTAAAATGTGGGCGCGCTCTTGGGCTTTGCGCAGTTCAAACTGACTGCGCCTCGTCACAACATCGGTGCGGTGCTTGAGATACAAGCGCATCATGTCTTTGAGCGACAGCACCTTGGGTGACCCGTCAACAATCGCCACGTTGTTCACGCTAAACGTGGACTGAAGCTGGGTGTACTTGTAGAGCTGGTTGAGCACTAGCTCAGGGTGGGCGTTGCGTTTAAGTTCAAAAACAATACGCATACCTTGGCGGTCAGATTCATCGCGGTATTTGGCGATGTCTTCAATGCGCTTGTTGCGCACCAAATTAGCCACAGTTTGAATAAGCGAGGTTTTGTTGACCTGATACGGGATTTCGTTAATCACAATGGAAGTGCGGTTGTTGCGTTCTTCAATCCGTACGCTGGCCCGCACGCGAATGCTGCCGCGCCCAGTTTCAAAAGCTTCGCGGATGCCGCTGTGGCTCATCACACCACCGGTTGGGAAGTCCGGCCCTTTGACGTACTTCATAATGTCGTCGGTGGTCATCTCGGGTTTGTCAATCAGAGCAAGTAGCCCGTCAATGACCTCAGACAGGTTGTGCGGCGCAAGGTTGGTCGCCATGCCCACCGCAATGCCCGACGCGCCGTTAATGAGCAAATTAGGCAGCCCAGATGGCAAAACCTCGGGTTCTTCGGTGGTGTCGTCGTAATTAACCCGGAAGTCCACCGTTTCTTTGTCAATGTCGGTGAGCATAGCCTCAGCGAGGGCGCTCATGCGGGCTTCGGTGTAACGGTGCGCCGCTGGCGGGTCACCGTCAATGGAGCCAAAGTTGCCTTGGCCGTCTACTAGCATGTAGCGCATGTTCCAGTCTTGTCCCATGCGCACCATGGCGTCGTAAATGGCAGCGTCGCCGTGCGGGTGATATTTTTTCATCACTTCACCCACAACCGACGCTGACTTGGCATGTTTGTTGTTACTGAATAGCCCCTCTTGATGCATAGCGTACAAAATGCGCCGCTGCACGGGTTTGAGGCCGTCGCGCACATCGGGCAGGGCCCGGTCAACAATGACCGTCATGGCGTAGTTCAAAAAGCTGGTTTTAATTTCGTCGGTAATGGTTACCGGAATAACACGTCCCTCGTTCAAAAGCGCCTCCTCTGTAGGATGCTTGTGAGCTGCCTTAGTAAGAGCATACTAGACTCGTCCCAAACGAGTTATTATAGCATATTTAAGGTACTTTTGAGTACCCCATTTTGACGTTCAGATGACATTGCTCGCAGACTCTTTGCATGACCTAAATCAGAGCAACTCGTGGCTATCTCGTCAGCGGTCAAGTGCGGTACAATCACGCTCAATCGTTCGTTTTAGGTATGGGGTATCTACGCTGTAGGAAGCTTACAAGATTCGTTGCTACTTGCCATACCTAACTTATTCGTTATCTAAATATATTTGTAGCTGTCAGGTCAATGATGATAACGTATGCTCTCCTTACCCCAAATTTATTTACCTATTGAAAGGGTTTGTATGAAAATAGCCTGCCTCAACTACCAAGGGCAACCGCAGTGGGCGGTGGAACAAGATGGTGTTTGGCATGAGCTACACCAATCTTTAGATGGACTTTTGTCGTCAGGGCATTTTGAGCTTTCCATAAGTCAAGCTACTGGACGCCCGCTCATGGCTGTTAGCGACGTTGCTGATGGTGTCATTAGCAGTGAACAGAGTGCCCACACAACAACTTACCTGCCCCCTATGCAAAGCCAAGAAGCGTGGGCATCTGGCGTGACTTACACACGCTCACGTGACGCCCGCACCCGCGAGTCACAGGGACAAGAAGTTTATAACCGTGTGTATGATGCAGAACGCCCAGAAATATTTTTGAAAGCGGGGCGTAACAGAGCTGTAGGTCACGGCGCTGCGGTAGGTATTCGCAAAGATGCCACCTGGAGCGTACCCGAGCCTGAACTAGCGCTTGTTTTAGACTTGCAGGGTAAAATTGTTGGCTACACTATCGGTAACGATATGTCCTCGAGGGATATTGAAGGCGAAAATCCACTCTATTTACCGCAAGCTAAAGTTTATGACCGCTGTCTAGGGCTTGGGCCAGTGATTGTAACGGCGGAAGACGTTGACGATCCCATGGACCTGACCATTACGCTAGACATCCGTCGAGATGGTGAGACAGTTGCCAGTGGAAAGATTTCCACCGCACAACTGCACAGAAAGCTCGAGACCCTAGCTCACTACCTCTACAGGTCAAACCGTTTTCCACATGGTGCCATTTTACTTACTGGCACAGGCATTGTCCCAGACGATACGTTCAGCTTACAGGCAAATGACATTGTCACCATCACTATCGACAGCATCGGCACGCTGATTAACAACGTAGTCACCGTATAACTTGTATGAAAGAGAGATTTGCATGAGCGATATTCCCACTCGTCAACTTGGCAACACCAAAGCCGTCATCAGCCAGTACGGTCTGGGCACAGCACCGCTGGGTAGCCTTTACGATAAGGTTTCCCAAGAACAAGCAAGGGGCTGTTTTGAAGCCGCTTGGGACAGCGGTATTCGCTACTATGACACAGCACCACTTTACGGACACGGTAAAAGTGAGCGCCGCATTGGGCAGTTTTTAGAACTCCAGGATCGCGAGTCTTACGTGTTATCCAGCAAAGCGGGCAGGCTGCTTCAAAAACCTAAAGACAAACGCGATAGTTACGCGCCGATTTGGGCTGATCCCTCACCTTTTGAAGCCTATTTTGATTTTAGTTACGACGGCATTATGCGGTCCTATGAAGATAGTCTGCAACGCTTGGGCGTCAATCAAATTGATATGCTCATCATCCACGATTTAGACATGGGCTATCAACGTACCGACGCTCGCTTGCGCGCGCACTTTGGCATGTTGGTGGCCAGCGGCTACCGCGCCTTTGATGAACTTAAACGAGCTGGTGATATTTTAGCCATTGGCGCAGGCGTAAATGAAATCCCGATGATGCCGTACTTTTTGGACTATGTACCGCTGGATTTTTTCTTAGTCGCAGGTCGCTACACGCTGTTAGAGCAAAACGTGCTGGATGAAGCTTTTCCACAGTGTGAACGTGAAGGCGTCGGCGTGATTGTCGGCGGCGCGTTTAACTCCGGTATTTTGGCAACCGGCGCACGTGAAGGTGCCAAGTTTGACTATGCGGACGCGCCTACAGAGGTCTTAGACAAAGTGCGTAACATCTACCGTGTCGCTGAGAGTTTTGAGGTCTCACCCTTAGCAGCTGCTTTGCAGTTCCCGTTAGCTCATCCGCTGGTTGCCAGTGTCATTCCGGGGGCTGTGAGTGCAGCGGAGATTAGCCAAAACCTCGAGTACACCCGCGCAGCTATTCCAGCAGCGTTTTGGCAAGCCCTTAAAGACGAGGGCCTTATGCGAGAAGACGCCCCCACACCCAGCTAGCGTATATGCCCCTGACTGAGTTTAGTGATGACTGAGTTTAGTGATGGCTGAGGTTAGTGATGACTGAGTTTGTGGAAACCTTAGTGACACGCCTTGCGCCTATGGGCAGTGTACGTGCCAAAAGCATGTTTGGTGGCTACGGTATCTTTAAAGATGAGCTGATGTTTGCACTTGTTGCCAATGACATTGTCCATTTCAAAGTAGACAACGACAATCGTGCAGATTTTGAAGCTGCCGACGGTGAGCCTTTTATGTACGTTAAAAATGGCAAAGCTATGCCCATGTCCTATTGGCGTGTGCCCACAAGCACTCTAGAAGATGATGATGCCTTATTGCTATGGGCACACAAAGGCTACGAAGCAGCACTGCGGAAGCCTCGCAAAAAATCCAAAAAGGCTCGAGGCTAGCTGCTACTGTCGTGGGCAACTTAACATTACCCTCAGATGTAACGTGACAGATAAACATTACAATTTACAATTTACTTATGACAGATACGCAAGCAACAATGAGTTTTGTCGCTACTGACTTAGAAGGCACGCTCACCACCGGACGCACTTGGTCAGCAGCAGCAGATTATCTTACGAAGCACGGGCAAGGTTTGCGCTACTGGCTAGACTTTGGCTGGCGCTATCCGGTGATTGTGGTGAGCAAGCTAGGCATGTTTAACCCGCTACCGTTTCAGCACCGCTGGATGCGGGATTTGCTCACCCATTTTGCTGGTATGACGCAGGCAGACTTTGTCACTGCTGCTGACTGGATGGTTGACAAGCACTTGTGGCCCAACAGGCGTGAGGCTGTTGTTACTGAGCTAGCGCAGCACCTAGCGGCAGGGCGTCAGGTAGTGCTAGCATCTGGCACGTATCAACCTGTGCTCGAGGCCTTTGCGCGTAAACTTGCGAACGAGTTGGGCTATCCTCCAGAACATGTTCATGCTGTTGGCACGCCGTTTGTTTATGAGGCAGATAGCGGACAAAACATCCTCACTGGCAAGCTAGCCACAGACATGAGTACAGGTGATGTTAAACGCACGCGACTCGAGGCCTTTTTGTCTAACTTCAACGGCAACTTACACACAGCCTATGGTGACACCGCTGCCGACATTGCCATGTTGGATTTCAGTGCCGAGGCTGTTGCCGTTCATCCAGATGACGGCCTTGCTGAAGCTTCAGCAAGCCACAACTGGCGAATTATCAACGACTAAAAAAACTACAGGCGATATTTTGCCTGTAGTCAGTCATGTTGAATGTTTGTGGATACTACCTCATCAACTTACTGCGCGCGGCTGCGGGCGTCCTCCAAAAGTTCAGTATAGCTAAAGCTGCCGTTTTGCGTTTGTAAGTTGATTTGCGCGAGCTCAGGGTTTAAAGCAAGGGCCTGCTCGAGCGGCGCAACAGACTGGGCAAAGCGGTTCAGGTCGTAGTAAACCAGGCCTAAGTTAAGTTGCGCTTCAACGTTATTGGGGTCAGTGGTGACAGCTTGTACTAGGGTTTCCACAGCCCGGTCAAAACGCCCCATGCGGTAGTAGGCAAAGCCGAGGTTATTGAGTAGGGTTGCGCTGTTTGGTAAATCTTGCAGCGCTCGCTCGTAATCTGGCACTGCGCCGCTAGTATCTCCCAAAAGTTGCTTAGTATAGCCTTGGTAAAAGGCAATTAAGCCTTGATCTTGTAAACTTCTGGCGCGGTCAAATTCGCGCATGGCCTCACTAAACTGCCCACTTTCGAGCGCAGACAAGCCTGCTTCAAAAGCGGTGGCGGCATCGCTGCTTAGGCTTACAGCTTGGTTGCCTGTGAGGTTGCGGTTTTGTTCAATCACGCTGCGCGCGCGGCTAGCTTGTTCATTGGCTGGGTTGAGTTGCAGGGCTCGGTCAAGGCTGTTAAGTGCTTGGTCATAACGCCCTGCTCGCCCGAGGGCAATCGCGTAAAACGTTAGGGCTTCGTCGTCGTTGGGGTTGCGGTTAATAAGGGGTTCTAAAATACTAATGGCAGCGTCACTCTGGCCAGCTTGTAAGTATACTTGTGCAATGTTGAACTCGAGCGCGTCCCCCTCAGTCCCTAACGAGCCCATGGTTGCCCTAGCTTGCTCAAACTGACCACTGCGGGCTTGGGTAACAGCCAGTTCAATGGTGCTTGCCGTATCTGCAGAAGGTGAATTGGGCACAGCACTACTTAAAACTTCTTGAGAGGCTTGGCTGTTGCCTTGTTTCTCGAGCAGGGTGGCTTCGGCGAGTACCAGTGATTCTGCTTGGGGGTAAAGCGAGCGGCCTTGACGCACAAGTTCCAGTGCTTGTTCACTGGGCGCGCCTGCTGGTACGAGTGCAGCTAGCGCGTAAATATCTGGCGAGGCTTCTGGGTTATTAGCTAAAAACCCTTCTAGGTAGCTCACAGCACCAGCCGGGTCACCTAGCCGGATGGCTTCACGCACAATGGCCCGGTGTAAGCTGATTGATTCTGGTACACGCTCAACGCCTGCCCGCAGCGTTTGCAAAGCCTGCTGAGCGTCTTGGCTGGAAGCTAAACTCAAATAAGCATTTACAAAACGCGGGTTAGCCCGTAGGGCCGCTTCAAAGTCAGCTTGGGCCATCTGCAGGTCGTCGGTCGTGCGGCCGCGACCTTGAAGGGCGATGGCGTGAACGGGATTAAGACGCAGGGCCTCATCAAAGAGTTGCCGCGCCTCAGCAGTCTGCCCATAAGACAGTAAAATAACGCCGCGCACCGCTGTGCTTTCGACATCTAAACTGCCGTATTCGACAGCCCGCTGAGAATAGGTGAGGGCCTCAGCTTGGTTACCGTCTAGGGCAAGGGCCCTTGCGTATTCAGAAAGAATCCAGCTCGAGGCATAGTCGAGGTCATCGTCTGGGTCTTTGGCAGTCGCTAGCGCCTCGAGGTCAGCAGCCCCCAAACGAGATGACGCTTCCCCAGCAGCCCCCAAACTTTCAAACGACGGTACACGGTTAAGTAGGCTAGTAATTTCACTGTTGTCTAAGCCACTTACAGATAGCGCTAGCCTGTCAATGACGGTGTTTACCGTTTGAGTGACGACAGTTTGGGTGTCGTTCAAGCTAGCTCGCACAAGGGCATCGGGAACTTGGGCATAGTTGGGCCCCGCAAAGCCCAAGCGTACCTCAACTTGATCCCCAATCACTTGCACTTGCCCACTGACAATGGCGGCTGCGTCGTAGCTGCGCGCCACACTCTCGGCTGTCATAGCACCGCGCGTCTGCAAGCGTTGGGAGACAAAAAAAGCGTCTCCAACGGGGGGTACATAGACACCGTCAATCACATTTAAGGTGCGTTGAAGGGCAGCGGGTAAGCCCAGTGAGTAGGCGGCTGCGTCGGACGTACTACTGAACGGCAACACCACAACGCGCGTCACATCCTGTGCAAGGCTTGTACTCAAAATACTCAGACTGAACACAAGTAAGCAGGCGATGGTACAGGGTTTGACACCTATACGACTCGGGTTTAGCAAGCGAAGCTTCGTCAACATATTAAGCAACATCCTTTTCATCGTTGGCAAGTATACCCGCAAACTGAGGGGTGCTGCTTGCCCTCAGCTCGACACTCAGCTCGACACCCAGCAGCGTATCTGTCTTATGATGCCTTGCTGAAGAACGTAGGGGCGTAGGCAGGCAGGGCGTTTTTGTCGTCGTTGTCATTTTGGTTGTCATTTTTAAGGGGGCACCACGTGTCGTGCCAGTGCAAACTAGTTAAGTCATTGGTTGAATTTGTGTTGCTCGAGTGCGTCATGCTTGAGCGTGCATCATGTTTGAGTATGCATAGGGGCAATATCTTCAGACAACATATAACTATAAACGTCTCCTAGTTAAGGTCTTAAGCTAAACATCAATCCTATAAATCAACTCTACAAATCAACCCTACAAATCAATACTGCA
>JBCCOX010000192.1:0-8176 GCA_039025155.1 Deinococcota bacterium
AAGCCCGCACATCAGCACCAGCATATTAGCAGTTGAGAAAGGACGCATCTTATGCAACTCACTTGGTACGGTCACGCCACCTTGGGCATTCAAGACAGTGGCGGCAAGGTCATCATCACTGACCCGCACAACCCAGAAACCTCTGGTTACAAACCTTACGACAGCCCTGCTGATCTGGTGCTCATGTCCTCTGCGGTGGATGATTTTCACAATAATGGCCACCTCATCCCCGGTAATCCTGAGGTTGTGAACGCCCTAGACATTGCCCTTGCAGAGGGTGGCGATACAGGCAGCCGCAGCGTGCAGCATGTTGACGTGAGCGCCATTGCGGTTATGGAAGTCCACAATCACCCTACGCACGACCCTGAGCAAAACGCCATGTACCGCTTTGAGATGGATGGCATCAGCGTGGGGCATACGGGTGATGCTGGCAACCCACTAACTGACGCACAGCTCGAGTTTTTTCAGGGTGTAGACGTGCTGCTAGCTCTGGCGGGCGGCTACCCAACCCTTACGATGCCTGACCTCAAAGTGCTCATTGACCACGCTAAGCCTAAACTGGTTGTGCCGATGCACTTTCGCACGCTGCGTTACAAACCGCGTAACAGTTTTTGGATCACTGAGTTTTTACAGCTTTTTAATGATGACGATGTAGATTTTGCCTGTGATAGCACGGTGACGCTTAGCAAAGACGCGCTGCCAGCCACTACCCGGGCCTTAGTGTTGGATTATGTCTAGCGTCTTTGCGTAATAGCTTGTGCTCGAGCTAAGCCCAATGCGATACACTGACGCTATGGCAGAAGAAACCGCACCTGTTTCTAATGAAGTAATTTTAGAAGAACGTCTCACCGAGGATGACCGCGCGTTTTACGCAAAGTGGGCGGAGTTGCTCGAGTGGATGCGCGCTTATGCAGATGCTCACGACGGCGTCTTGTTTGAAAAAGAAGCTGACTTCACCGACTACATCTACCGCATGTCGCGCCCGTATGACTTGCCGACCACCATCATGAGTGCGAGTTTATCCGACCCAGATGGTAAACCTGTGCTGCTACTGAACGCCAGCCCGCGCCATGCTGTGTTTAAAGAGGCTATTTTGCACCCGTTTGAGTCGCACACTTACCGCACCTTGCGCTACTACCCAGCAAAAGAAGCCCTAGCTGAGGGTAAGCGCGTGTTTACCCAGACGATGCTAGAAGACCTTGCTGACGAGCTTTTTGGGTTTAGTCACTAACTTACCCGCTCATTACGACACAACTAAAACCTCTCGCCATATCACTCGTGCGAGAGGTTGTCACTTTTTGGAGTATCAATGCGGATGATTTGGTCTGTACTTCTATTCGTGTTGGGTGGTGTTTGTTTGATTGCTTCTTTCCTTCTCTACCGCAGGCGCTACTCAGCTTGGGTTAGCTACACCATTACTCAAAGAACTCAAAAGGGGAGGCTGAGAAAGATTGATGTCATGCGGTGGCGTCCGGATAGAATCCTTGGCATCTTAGGATTAGGGTGTCTTTTGCTCAGTTGGTTGCTTTTGTAGACCAGCTAAATTGAGGTCGTATCGTCTTCGTTTGGTGCGTCCGATGTACGCTCGTTCAGTTAGCGGTGCTGGCTGTAGTATTCTTCATTCGGCTTCCAACCGAGGGCGTTTGCAAGGCGGTTGGTGAAGTTGAACATAGCTGCAACTTGGGCCAGTTCAAAAATCTCTGCGTCGTTTAAGCCGATGTCTCGCAGAGGTGTAAGGTCATCTGGCGTCATTTCAGCAGCGTTTTTGGTCATTTTTATAGCGAAGTCACACATGGCGCGCTCGCGTTCGCTAAGTTCAGCACGGCGGTAGTTGTGAACGAGCACATCAGCGGTTATTTTGGCCTCGTCACTATCATCCAGCGCTCGCAAAAACGCACTGTGAGAGGCAAGGCAGTACTCGCACTCATTTTCAGAAGATACTACTAACGCCACCATTTCGCGCTCTTTGCGGCTGAGTGTGCTGTCATCGCGCTTTTGTAAAAAGTTGTAGTAGTCAAACCACATCACAAAGTGCTCTGGCGTGAGCGAAAAAATTTTCATAACGTTGGGAACCATGCCAGCTTGCTGCTTGGCGCTGTCTAACATGGTTTGCACAACCTCGGGCAGTTCGTCGTAAGTGGGGGTGTGCAACCAACTTAAGTTCTCAGGTGGCGCAGCTTTTTTAGATGTTTTTGGGGCTGGCTTGGCCGCAGCCTTGGTCTTTTTCTTGGGTTTAGTTGACTTTTTGCGACCTTTGCTGGTTGCTTGACCATTTTTTGTACTTTTGGCTTTGGGCATGGGGCATTGTTACATGTGCTAGCGAACTTACAAGTCTTGATCTTGACATTTCCAATCACCATATAAACGTCATGGAAATATCATGGCTATAATATCTTTACAAGTTGAGTACATGGTGGTTTCATGCTGCGTTCTAAGTTGACCATAAAAGTCGGATTATGCATCTACAAGCGTTGACCTCCTCAGCTTGGTCTGTCACAATAAATATTGCATTGATCCGCAGGAGTAGCGTAGTCAAGCCCCTATCACAGTGATTAAAAACGAAAAATGAGCGAGTCAGGGACGGTGGAAGCCTGATGGTGTTAGCTACGCGAAGGGCAGCGGGGAGCAGTGGTAGATGTTTACATTTACCCGCAGGTCACAGCGCATGTGACGATCAAAGGGCCTTGACGTGAATGTTGAGGAACTAGGGTGGAACCGCGGAAGATGCCAAGTCTAAGTTATCGGTACTTCCGTCCCTAGGCAGTTTTGAACTGCTTGGGGACTACCTCCTGAGCGGTGCAGGAGGTCACCATGACAGTACTATCATCTCAACCTATATCTGAACACGTGACAACCATGGACGAGCTGGTCTCGTTTTGTAAGCGGCGCGGGTTTATTTTTCCGGGCTCGAGCATCTATGGCGGCTTACAAGGCACCTACGACTACGGGCCGCTTGGCGTCGAACTTAAAAACAACCTCAAAGCTGCATGGTGGCGCGCTAACGTCTACGAACGTGACGACATGGAAGGGCTCGATGCCTCCATCCTCACACATAGAATGATTTTGCGCCAGTCAGGTCACGAAGCCACCTTTACTGACCCATTGGTAGACAACCGTGACAGCCAAAAGCGCTACCGCCTCGATCACTTGTTAGCAGACCAAGCGCCGGGTGTGCTGGCGGCGGTGATTAGCAACCTCAGTCTGCCAGAAGATACGAGTTTAGCGAAGCTTATTCCGTTGTTGCTCGAGGCTAGTTCATCTGCTGGAGACGCACTTACTGCTGCTAAGGTGATTGACCCAGACACAGGCAAACCCGGTGACTGGACAGCGCCTAGGCCGTTCAACATGATGTTTCAAACCAACGTGGGCCCCGTTACTGACGAAGAGTCGTATGCTTATTTGCGACCCGAAACCGCGCAGGGAATTTTTACCAACTTCAAAAACGTGCTAGATGCTACCTCGAGAAAACTCCCTTTTGGCATCGCCCAAATTGGCAAAGCTTTTCGTAATGAAATCACCCCGCGCAACTTTATTTTTAGAGTGCGCGAGTTTGAGCAGATGGAAATTGAGTTTTTTGTAAAACCCGGTGAGGACGAAGCGTGGCATCAGTGTTGGGTGGATGACCGCCTTGCGTGGTGGCGCGCCCAAGGTTTGCAGAGTGATAACTTGCGCCCTTACGACCAAGACCCGGCTGAACTCGCCCACTACGCCAAAGCGACCGTGGACATTCTCTACAAATTCCCGCACGGCTTTGAGGAGCTAGAAGGTGTCGCCAACCGGACGGATTTTGACCTTGGCTCTCACAGTAAAAACCAAGCCAAGTACAACCTTAAAGCCCACGTAACGCCGAATAATGACAGCATCGCTGCACTCACCATTGCTGACCCAGACACAAATAAACCCATTGTGCCGTTTGTGATTGAGCCGTCTGCAGGCGTTGACCGTGGGGTGTTAGCGGTACTCACCGAAGCTTATACCCGCGAGGCGCTCGAGGACGGCAAAACACGCACTGTACTGAAACTCAAACCTCACTTAGCACCTATTAAAGTGGCGGTTATTCCGCTGGCCCGCAACAAGCCAGATATTGCTAACAAAGCCCGTAAGCTGCGCCAAGACTTACAGGCGTTAGGTCTAGGGCGCGTGTTTTACGAAGGCACAGGCAACGTTGGTAAAGGCTACCGCCGCCACGACGAAGTGGGCACACCATTTTGTGTGACCGTTGATTTTGATACCATCGGTCAGGGGGATGACAGCTCACTTACCGATACTGTGACCATTCGCAACCGCGATACGATGGCGCAGGAGCGGGTTGCAATCGATGAACTTGGAGACTACCTAAAAGAGCATCTCATCAACTAGGCGAGATGGGTGCGTATCCACGCTTCTGCCTCCGCCAACGCACACAAAAACCCTCGCCCCGCAAACGCTCCCATAAACCATAAATTTGCGGCCAGCTCGTAAACTAAGGGCTGGCCGCTAGCTTGTTTGGCCCGCACCCCTGTCCAGACAGAACTAACCTCGGCAGTTGCCAAACCTGGCACAAACCAGCTTGCACTTTTGCGTAGTCGTAAAGGGGCATCTGGGTCAGCTTCACCTTGCTCACGGTGGTTGCCACCGATGTAGACAGTGCTATCATCTTTAGCACCGTACACCGCACCAGCGATAGGGTAAGGCATGGCAGTGTCACCCGTTAAGCCGATGACATCGCCCTCGAGCCGCTCCGTAATTTCCTCAGGTAAATAGTTGGGCAAAAAGGTGTCCGCGCCAATGCAGAGGTGAACCACGTCTGCCCCTACCACTACCGTCTCACCGTCATGCTCAGTCACAACCTGCCACTTACTTGTTGAGGTTGAGACAACATCCGCCACATGGTGACGTTCCAACACGGTTGTTCCCTGCTGTTTGGCCACCTCTAGCAACGCACGTAAGAGTTTGTGAGGTGTGAGCCATCCTCCACCCGGCACTAAAAATCCACCGTAAGGGCAGTGATAACTACTGGGCAATTGCTGAGGGTCTAACCATGTCACCCCTGCAAGTTTGCGCCACTTATTGGCTTGGCGAGGGGTAGAGGCAATCCGCAACACACCTGTGAGCGAGATGCCGTGATCTAAACCTTGCTTACTTAAGTCATCCGCAAGGGTGTGCATGGCTGCTAGTCCAGCCAAATCTGTATTACTTGCGCGCCCGCTGCGGCCGCGGTGAGGGTTGAGTAACGCCAGCGGTACAGATGAAGCACCTTGCTGGGCGACTTGACCTCGTTCGATTAAGGTGACACGTAGGTTGGCGTGTTTGCTGAGGGCGTAAGTGAGGCTCGAGCCAGCAATACCCGCGCCCACAATAACGTGATGCTGCTTCTCATCTTGATGAAGCCCTTCCGTCACAGACAACCCAGCTTTGTAAGCGTATTCATCGTAGGCTGATGATACCGTTTTGAGGTTGCTGCTGAAACGAGAATCTCAAAAACCTTAAATCCATATATAAAGTCGTGATGA
Organism: Deinococcota bacterium; assembly: GCA_039025155.1. Taxonomy (GTDB): domain Bacteria; phylum Deinococcota; class Deinococci; order Deinococcales; family Trueperaceae; genus JBCCBI01. The sequence goes on from JBCCOX010000192.1 coordinate 5,493, forward strand.
CAATAATCAAGCATTAAACTTTGCTTGCGTCACAACTAAAGTTGAAGGAGAACATCATGTATGTCTTTTTGCTTGTTTTACACAACTTTTTGCGTTGGGTAGTTTTATTGAGTGCAGTGGCAGCACTTGTAGCGGTGTACCGTGGCATCATCCAAAAACGTAGTTGGGGAACGTTTGAGCGCGCTAGCGGCATTGCGTTTACCTCGAGCTACGGCTTGCAGATTGTGCTTGGACTCGTGCTTTATGTCATCAGCCCCCTCGGTATGAGAGCGCTAGGTATGCTTATGACCACAGACATACGCGAGGTTGAGGTTGTCTTTTTTGGTGCGTTCCACATTTTTGTGATGATTTTAGCGTTTGTGCCTGCCCAGCTTGGTTACAGCTTGTCCAAACGGGCAGAAGCAAACGGACGCAAGTATATGTGGGCAGCAGTTGGCTACAGCTTAGGAACCTTGGGAATATTGGTAGCCATTCCGTGGTGGCGGCCGTTGCTGCGGATGTTCTAATCTGTTTATAGATAAAGCTGAGGTTTTGGGTGAGCCTTAGCTTTTTTACTGAGGTGCTCGAGTCCCATTAAATTTTGTTCAACAACTATTACACGTAACTAAGCTTCTGCCGAATTGTATGTAGTACAGGATAGGCTATAGGGTTATCAAAGATAGAGGCATCCCAGCGCTCCTCAGATTTCAAGTCAAACCAAGCAACTTCAGAGATTTTATATGAAGCAGCGGCATCTTCTTCAGGTTCATAGCCGGGGTTGGCTTGTCCCGAAATAACGTTACAAAGATAGGTTTTGCGATTTTTATAAACAGGGTCGTTTGGAATCTGTGATTCGTCAAGCAATCGTACAACCTTGACCTCTAAGGTGGTTTCTTCGCGCATTTCTCGAACGACACACTTAGTTTCTGTTTCATTAGGTTCGCGTCCACCTCCGGGAATGACCCAGTAAGATCTCCCTGACGCATATTCAAGGTGCTTGATCAGCAAAATCTTATCCTTGTTTACAATAGCACCTTGATAACGTGTTTCTCTCATTACTCTATTCTCCTAAGCGAAATTTAGACATAAAAGTCATCCGCATCACTAATACTAAATTGACTTTTGAGTGTCCTAGTCTGAATCATCTAAAGGTACGCTTTTGCTTCGTAGAACTTCGTGTACACGAGCGATTTTGATGTCGCAAAGCGACATCAAAACATCACTTCAATATAAAGTATAATAAAATCACTCTACAGACTAAATGCATATAAAATAATTTCTATCTTTAACTCAATAAATGACTCTTGTATACTTTAGATTATGTTTGACTTCCTAAGGTCTGCTCGAGGTCACATCATCTTAGTACTAACTTGCTTAGCAGTTGTGCTTTTTATCGCCTGTGACACAACAGACGTAGAAGCTAAGCAAGCGGGTAGCCTGTTAGTTTTGGGAGATTCCATCATGGAATGGAATGTTGAAGATGAGGCGTCTATCCCAGACGTGATTGCCCAGACCTTAGACCGTGACGTTGTGAATGCTGCTGTGTCAGGTGCACGTATATCTCACCCTAATCCTGAAGCTGCTGCAGAAGGCTTTGATATTCGTAGACAGTACCTTCAAGGTAGCTGGGAGTGGGTCGTGATGGACGGCGGTGCTAACGACCTTGGTGATGAGTGTAATTGTGGTGACTGTAGTCAAGTACTTGATGACCTGATCAGTGCAGATGGACGTTCAGGTGAGATTCCTAGCTTTATCTTAAGCCTCACAAAATCAAACCACCAAATTATGTATGTGGGTTACTACGACGCACCTGCTGGTGGTGAATTTGAGCAGTGTCAAGAGGAGTTTGTGGTCTTGAACGGTCGTGTTCAAACAATGGCAGAGTCGCTCGAGAACGTCTTTTACATATCCGCAGGTGACGTGATTGATGCTAGCAACTTAGAGCTTTTTGATGACGACTTGATTCATCCCTCTATCTTTGGTTCAGAACGCATTGGCGAGTATATCGCTGAGACCATTAAAGCTATCGAGCTTGACTAATTACAGCGTTCTTCATCGGTAGAGACGATAATGTGGGGTTCATCAGTAGCAAGAGGTTCAACGCGGTGTTTCAAGAGGTCGATAGCATGCTCATCCATGACAAGCGCACCTTCAGGTAAGTTGCGACTTCGTTCTAGGACACGGTGTTTCATGAGTTCTACTGAGGCGGTTACAAAGTAGAGTTTAGTATTTGCATGCATGTCTCGAGCTTTTTCCCTAGCCTCATCACGAGAGGCCCGAGACCAAAAGCCAAAGTCTAAAATGACATCTTGCTCGAGCTGAATCATCTGTCCCGCAAGTTGCCAAATCAGACCAGTAATGCGCTCAAAATAGTCAGCAAAGTGCTCCTCAGGTGGATTATTGCCATAGAGTTTGACCATCCATTCATCTGGTGTGAACCGTACAGCACGAATGTCTCGAGCCAACTTCTTGGCAAAGGTTGTTTTACCTGCACCTGCAAACCCGTGTAAGAGATGTAGTGTTGCCATAGTCAAAATCCTAGTCAAGTGGGTGCTTAGAAAAAGTACTGACAAAGAGTAAGCAAGTCTTCAAGTTTTGAGACAGATGTAATACCAAATCCGGTTGATTCCCGAAGGGATCAACCCCTGCCAGAGCAGGTAAGATAAGCTACGAAATCCGCGCTGGACGAGATGATGCCTTTAGGC
>JBCCOX010000193.1:0-8173 GCA_039025155.1 Deinococcota bacterium
CAGATGGCGGCCTCTATGTGCCGGATAGCATTCCCAAGCTTGAAGCTAGTGCTTGGCAGGATGCAGAAAGTTTTGCCGACCTTGCCAAACAGGTTCTTTGGGCTTGGCTCGCTGACGACCTCGAGCGTGATGCGTTTGAGGCCATTGTAGCTGATGCCCTCAACTTCCCCGTGCCGCTTGTGCCTGTTGGCGATGATGTATATGTATTAGAGCTATTTCACGGGCCCACCTTATCCTTCAAAGATTTTGGCGCGCGTACCATGGCCCGGCTTATGAACACCTTTTTACGACGTGCTGGGCGAACGCTCACCATTTTAGTGGCCACTTCAGGAGATACAGGCAGCGCCGTTGCTGACGGGTTTGCTGGGTTAGATAACATCAATGTGGTGCTTTTGTACCCCAAAGGTAAGGTTAGTGACGTGCAAGAACGGCAGCTTATAGTGCGTCGTCCGGGCGTACAAGCGCTTGCTATTGGGGGTAGTTTTGATGACTGCCAAAGCATGGTGAAAGCCGCCTTTGTGGATGATGAGCTTGCCCACTTGCCGTTATCGTCTGCCAATTCAATTAACATTGGGCGCTTACTGCCGCAGTCTTTGTACTACTTTTGGGCAGTGGGGCAACTCGCCCAAACTGAGCCGGTTATCTGCGTTCCCAGCGGGAATTTGGGTAACCTCACAGGTGGTGTGCTCGCCAGCCTCATGGGGTTACCTATCGGACAGTTTTTGGCAGCGCACAATGCCAACGACTTTTTTCCAGCGTTTTTGCAAACCCTCACGAAAGCCTATGCCTTTAAGCCCACAGTGGCGACTGTCTCTAACGCGATGGACGTGGGCGCGCCGAGTAACTTTGAGCGGCTCGAGCACATCCTCGGTGAAAGTAATTTACGCGAACGCATTTGGGGTGTAAGCGTCAACGACGAAACGACAAAGACAACCTTACAAACCTATGCTGAGGCAGGTTATTTATCCTGCCCACATACCGCTGTTGGCCTTAACGCTGTACAAACCTACCGCATGCAAACTCGAGACACGCGCCCAGCAGTTGTACTGGCTACAGCGCACCCAGCCAAATTCCCAGATGTCCTTCATGAGGTGGGCTTAAATCCGCCTCAGGTTGATGCTTTAAACGCACTGTTTGAGCGCCCTACTAATGTGCTTTCCATGACAGCCTCGAGTGCTGCGCTTAAAGATTTTTTGCTTGGCAATACTGTTGATGTCTCAAGTTAAAAACAACGTAATACTGGCACAAAATGATGTGAAATATGGCACGCTCGAGTAGCAAAGATACAGTTGCCACAAGCGTTTTGTACAAAATTTCGCATATACGAACCTGAAACCTTGGCCATGCTAGACTACGTATACGATGTTTGAATCAACGGGATTTGGAGCCACAGATGCCTTTACTTGGGGTGATTTAAGCCAACTTCTCTTGTGGGTGTTGGCAGGTTTTTTGATTGGTGTAGGCGTCAAACGCTACGGCAGAAACATTTTACTTATTCTCGGCGGGTTTTTTCTAGTATTAAGTTTGTTAGATTATTATAATTCTGCATCAGTAAGTTGGAATATGGTTCAGCAAAGCTTTTCGCCGCTACTGACCTCACTCAACGATGGTCTTATCTACCTTGCCCAAAACTTGCTAGCTGGCACCGTGTTTATCATTGGCTTTGTAGCTGCTGTGAGAGATAGCTTTAAGCCGGGTGGTGGCGGTAAGTAAGTCTTAATTGGTGCAAAAGCTAGTCTATAATCCTCGATCAGCCGAGTATTAACTGAGTAAAGGAGGTGTCACATGCCTAAACCTAAAGCTGTAACAACAGATAAATTAGTGGTAGATGATAGTAAATCTAATATATCTAGTGAGATTGTTGGATGTGGCGCACCTACGCCTGAGCTAGCGCGTCATATCCCTAATCAAGAAACTGTAAAAGCTTTGCAAGACACCAGTGAACGGCGTAATCTTATCCACTATGCTTCATTTGAAGATTTCAAGAAAGATATGCTCAGCGACGACTAGCCTTGCTTAAGGTTATTCCTAACAAGGCATTCCGCAAAGATGTTAAGCGTCTTAGGAAACGGGGCTATGATATTGACAAGCTCTTTAAGGTTATTGACATTCTCGCTAGCGGTGTCTCTATAGACCAAAAATATAAGCCTCATCCGCTCAAAGGAAATTGGAAACCCTCATGGGACTTACACATAGCCCCTGATTGGATACTAATTTATGAGTTGACTGATGAGGCGGTTTATCTTGTGCGAACAGGCACACACGCGGATTTGTTTTAAGTGCGTTAGTAGCCTGTAATCAAACTTGTTAGTGTTATCAGCTAAGCCCTTGCACACTGTTGTGGAGGGAATTGATACTGGGCTAGACAATTCTTCAAGGCTGCATACTTGCCGTAGGCATACTTTGGCTTGATTATCTTGAGCGAAGGTAAAAAAAGTAAGAAATCCAAAGAAACGCAAAAAGAAAATGACATAAGAGGACGATACCAGCTCTTTTTCTTGTAGTTTTTACTTCCTCACAAGAAATCTGCTTTTTGCTACCAATTTGAGCGCCGAAAAAATAGCTGAAGAATCCAGGAAAAATAGGACAGTACATAAGAAGCACCATTCTTGCTATGTAAGCAAGGTCTCCTTCTTGGTCAGGCCCGTTAACGTATAGGTTCCAAGTTAGAAGAAACAGAGCAATCCAGCTAACACCCAAGGAAAACCAGAAGACGATTTTTTTGTGCCTAGTACTCAACTTAACCTCCACTAGATATTGTACAGATAGACAGACGAGCCAATTTCGTAACTAGGATGCGCCGACCTTAGCTGTGATATATGCTGTCTAGTTCATCTTAAATCATTAAGGCCATTCAAAAGCAAAGATGCCTCTTAAACACAGTCTGGCACAGGGTTGCTAATTAGAAACCCTAATATCTGAGTCTAATGCACTCAAAGTGCTTGACAATTCACCCGAGATGTGAACATAATCTTATCGGTTAGCACTCGAGGTTCTAGAGTGCTAAAAACATGCAATCAATCAACAATTTTATAGGAGGAAAGTTATGTCAACCGGTACTATGACATTAAAACCACTCGGTGACAAAGTTGTTGTTGAGGTTATTGATGAGCCTCAAACAACCGCAAGCGGTATTGTACTTCCTGACACCGCAAAAGAAAAGAGCCAACGTGGCAAAGTTGTTGCAGTAGGTAGCGGCAAGCTGCTTGATAACGGCGAGCGCGTTGCCCTCGAGGTTAAAGAAGGTGACACCATCGTGTTTGCAAAATATGGCGGCACCGAAATTAGCCTTGATGGTAAAGAACTTATGATTTTGAGCGAGCGTGACATTCACGCCGTTGTTGCCTAGTTACAGGTTTAAGGGAGAGATAAACACATGGCAAAAGAACTTATTTTTCAAGAAGAAGCACGCCGTAGCTTAGAGCGTGGCGTGAATGCTGTTGCAAACGCAGTTAAAGTAACCCTCGGACCTAAAGGGCGCAACGTTGTGCTCGAGAAAAAATTTGGCAGTCCGACCATCACCAAAGATGGTGTGACGGTTGCTAAAGACGTTGAGCTTGAAAACCACTTAGAGAATATTGGTGCTAAGCTGCTCATCGAGATTGCTAGCAAAACCAATGACATCACCGGTGACGGCACCACAACTGCAACTGTTTTAGGTCAAGCTATTGTTAAAGAAGGTCTTCGTAACGTGGCTGCTGGCGCAAACCCACTTGCCCTCAAACGCGGTATTGACAAAGGCGTTGAAGCTGCTGTGGCTGCTGTGCGCGACATGGCTAAGCCAATTGAAGATAGCCGTGCTGTTGCTGAGGTTGCTTCTATTAGCGCTAACGAAAAAGCTGTGGGCGAACTTATTGCTGAGTCAATGGACAAAGTTGGCCGCGACGGTGTCATTACCGTTGAAGAGTCACGCTCACTCGATACCGACCTCGACGTTGTGGAAGGTATGCAGTTTGACAAAGGTTACTTGAGCCCTTATTTCGTGACCGACAGCGATTCTATGGAAGCTGTGCTTGAAGATCCTTACATTCTCATTCATGAGAAGAAAGTTTCTGCACTTAAAGATTTACTTCCTGTGCTCGAGCAAGTTGCCCAAACAGGTAAGCCGCTCATGATCATTGCTGAAGATGTTGAAGGTGAAGCCCTCGCTACCTTGGTTGTGAACAAGCTCCGTGGCACCTTGAATATCTGTGCTGTGAAAGCACCTGGCTTTGGTGACCGCCGTAAAGAAATGCTCCGCGATATTGCTGCTGTAACCGGTGGTGAAATGATCAGCGAAGAGATGGGTCACAAGCTCGAGAACACCAACATTGGCCAACTTGGCCGCGCTGCTCGTGTTCGCGTGAGCAAGGATGAAACCACCATCATTGAAGGTAAAGGCGAAGAAGAGACCATCCAAGCACGCGTTAAAGCCATCAAAGGTGAAATTGACAACACCGATAGCGATTACAGCCGCGAGAAGCTCCAAGAGCGCCTTGCTAAGCTCGCTGGTGGCGTTGCCGTGATTCGCGTAGGTGCTGCTACCGAAACCGAACTCAAAGAGAAAAAGCACCGCTTTGAAGATGCCCTCTCAACTGCCCGCAGTGCTGTTGAAGAAGGTATCGTCGCTGGTGGTGGCGTCACGCTCATTCACGCAATTGACGCTGTCAAAAAAGCTGCTGAAGAGCTTGCTGGTGACGAGCGCACAGGTGCACAAATCCTTATGCGCGCCCTTGAAGAGCCTGCCCGCCAAATTTCTTCAAACGCTGGCGCTGAAGGTAGCGTTATTGTCAACGCAATCAAACTCAAAGGCGACGGACGCTACGGCTACAACGCAGCTACTGATGTCTTCGTAGACGACATGATTGCTGCTGGCATTGTTGACCCAGCCAAAGTGACCCGCACTGCGCTCCAAAATGCTGCTAGCATCGGTGCACTTCTGCTCACTACCGAAGCTGTTATTGCTGAAATTCCTGAAAAAGATCCACCTATGCCAATGGGCGGCGGCGACCCTGGCATGGGCATGATGTAAATTTGATTTAAGCTTAACTAAAGGACGGCACAACGCCGTCCTTTTTTGTTGCCTCAACTAAAAACACGCTGTGCTAAACTCACGTAATGACGCGCTTTGAGATGCTAGGGCAGTTAGTGAATTATCTTTATAACTTAGACAATAGATTTTGACAACTTCAATAGAAGCAACCTTACCAAGCTTTAATGGTCATCATCACATCTCGCAATGTTGAGGATGAGTTTACAAAAGGTTAAATCATGAGTTCTTATAAAAAGCTGCTAGCAACTGTTTTGCGTGGTAACTCTGATGTGAGTATCCGTTTTGACAGTCTACGAAAATTACTTATGGCGCTGGGTTTTGAAGAGCGTATAAAAGGTGACCACCACATTTTTACTAGAGCGAATGTAAAAGAAATTCTCAATCTACAACCTAAAAATGCTAAAGCAAAGCCTTATCAGGTTAAGCAGGTGCGTAATATTATTCTCAAATACAAACTAGGTGGTGATATTGATGGACAAAATTAGATACGAACTTATCATTTACTGGTCACGTGAAGATGATGCGTTTATTGTAGAAGTTCCAGAACTTCCCGGCTGTATGGCAGATGGAGCAACCTATACTGAAGCTGTTGCCAATGTTGAAGTTGTGATTCAAGAATGGCTCGAGACAGCTATAGCTCTAGGCCGAACCATCCCAGAACCCAAGGGGCGTTTACTATTCGCTTAATCTGTTAAAGACTTAGGCAACACTCAAAAAGCCTTCTGCTTCCTTACGTGCCCAACTATCTACCTCAGTAATACTTGCCCAGGTAAGCGCTTTGTCTGGCGCGTTTAGAACCACGTGTTCTAAAACTTTGGGAATATCCATAAAACCAATTTTGCCTGCTAAAAACGCTTGCACGGCAACTTCATCAGCTGCGTTGATGGCAACGGGGGTCACGCCGCCACGTCGGCCAGCTTCGTAAGCGAGTTCTAAACTTGGAAAACGGTTGATATCGGGTGTTTCAAGTTGCCATGTTCCCTGCAAGGGGAGAGGTTCTAAAGGAATCTGCGGACGTTCTGGGTATTCAATGCCGTACTGCAAGGGCAACCGCATATCGTGCGGGCCAATTTGCGCTTTGATATTGCCATCTTTGAACCGTACAAGCCCGTGAATGAGTGACTGTGGGTGAATGACAACCTCAATATCATCTAGTGCGACGTGGAATAAGAAGTGCGCCTCGAGCACTTCAAGACCTTTGTTAAAGAGGGTAGCAGAATCGATGGTGACTTTACTACCCATCGCCCAATTGGGGTGTTTAAGTGCTTGAGCTGGCGTCACTGTACTGAGATTAGCAGGGCCTTCCCGAAACGGTCCACCCGACGCAGTGAGGACAAGCTTGTCAATTGTCTCGGGTGTTTCACCGACAAGTGCTTGAAACAGTGCGGAGTGTTCCGAATCAACTGGGGTAATGCTAGCACCGTGTTGGTTGGCAACTTCCCAGACAAGCGGCCCAGCGACCACCATCGCTTCTTTGTTAGCAAGGGCAACCCGCGTACCGGTCTCGAGCGCGGCCACAGTTGGTTCTAGCCCCGCAATCCCCGAAATGGCCGCCATCACCACATCAGCATCTAGCTGAGCAACGGCTTTAGCGCCGTCTAGCCCAGTGACTAATTTAGTATCGGCAGGTAATTTATCAGCCAGGTTGCTGGCAACCTCAGCATGACAGCTTACGAGCTTGGGGTGAAACTCGCCAGCTTGCTCGAGCAACACTTCCCAGTTGCGTCCTGCAGCTAAGCCAATAACTTCATAGCCACGCCAGCGGGCAATATCTAACGTTTGTGTGCCAATTGAACCAGTAGACCCTAAAATACTAATGCGCTTCATAGTTTCCTTATTATGCCTTAAAACAGCACCGTCGGCTATGTAAAAGGAAGGTTACCCTGCACTCTTAGCCCGCTAAACTTGGTACGGTACGGTTAGTGAAGTATCCGCTTTTTCCTCTACCCGAAACCGTTGTCTTTCCTGGTATGACGTTGCCTTTGTTTATTTTTGAAGAACGTTATAAGCAGATGATTAAAGACTGCGTGGATAACGACCAGCGCCGCGTGGCCATTGTGCTAGCCAAACCCCAAGCTGACATCAGTGATGGTGCAAGTGCTGCAGAGGCTGGTACTCATGCCGTGGGCAGTTTTACAGATATTTTGTCGGTCTCTGAAAATCCAGATGGCACGTATTACATTTTGGTGCATGGTCAAGAGCGTTGCCGAATTGGCACGATAGACAGTAGCAGCCAGCCTTATTACAGCATTGACAAGCGCCCATATGCGCTCGAGCGCGGTGATCCTAACCTCGAGCGGGTGACAGCCTGGGACGCCCTAGAGACCTTTAGCGATTACGCCAAAACCTTTTTTGCGGATGAAGCCCAGCAGCAAATTGAGGACTCCCTACCAGAAGAACTGGTTTATCAAGCGTCGTTTATTTGCGCCAATATTCGCGTGTCCGCTGAGCAGCGCCAGAGTTTGCTCGAGGCTCCCTCGCTCATTGACCGCTTTAAGTACGCACAAAAGCTCATGCGCGAGCGAGTGGAGACGCACCAACCAGCTAGCGATACCAGTGAAGATACAAACTTAGGTCATGAGGCTGATACCAATTCGGGTTAGTCTTAGCAGTTACATGTGATGTTACAGTCTCCACAAAAATAAAGTCGCAAAAAATACCTTCGGTAACATCATCTGAGCTTGGACTGTATCACCTTATCGCGTGACTACCGTCTATATGCAAGTGACCCTAGGTGAGTCTTTCGGGAGCATCTTTCTGAAGATCAAGATATGTGATATGGATTCCGATTAAACACTGCATAACCTGCTTACGTGTTTATTCCGCTCCTAACGGAACCTGCATAAAATGCGTGCAAGCTATAATTTCAGCAAGCGCTTGGCGTTGCCGCCAAAAAATAGGGCAATATCTGCCTCGGGAAAATTGTGTTGGTAACAAATACGCAGTTGATCTTGTAAGTAGCGTTCAGCAAAACCCCTAGGAAAAGCGTTGGAGTCGGTGCCAAAGAGCATGCGCTCAGGGCCGAAGGTTTCGTAGGCTTTGGCAAAGAGGTGCTCGAGCGTAAGTTCGTACGGCATCCAGCGTACCCACTGGTTAGAGCCGGACGAATCTACATAGATATTCGGCAGACTCCAACATAAC
>JBCCOX010000194.1:0-8171 GCA_039025155.1 Deinococcota bacterium
AACACGACTTTGGATAATGGGATACCAGCGCTGCAGACCATTGTCCTTACGTTACACTACCTGCAGCAGCAAGAGCTGGTTGATCGTAACCGCAACGATACTTCTGATGCTCCCGCAGAGGGACATGCTCAGCAATGTGACAGTTCAAGCACAGCCCCGCAGACAGATACAGATGTAACAGATACAGATGTTATTGTCTTGGCGTTCGAGCTAACAACGGCCACCCCTGTCTCGGTCATTGAATCGCAGCAGGTACTTAACTATTTGCGTAGTGCAGATAGTTTAGCGCGTTTGTATAGCTACGTGGTGCAAGCGGTTGCGTCGCTACTTGGTTATGACCAAGTCTTGCTCTGTAAATACAATGACAGTGTGCTTCCTAGCAGCAAAATTGCCGGGCAAGGGTCAACGCAATCAAACAAGCGGGTGTGTGATGTTGTTGCTGAATGGCGTTCAGAAGGTGCAACAGATATGCCCTCGTGGTTACACCAGCGGTATGTTGTAGACGCTGAGCTAGCAGTTCAGGGTCATACGCACAGGTCACTGCTCAGTATTGCTGACTGCACAGACACGCCGGTGCAACTTGTGCGGCAGCCTCGAGCACACAACACAGACGGTCATGAAAAGTCAGCACAAGACCTAAAAAGCTTAAGCCAAGCTGCTAGCCTTGCCATAACAGCTATCACAGCCTTAAAAACACCTGCTGCACAGACCTTAGACGCCATGCAGGCTAGCGGGGTTCGTGCTGCCTTGATCAGCCCGCTTACCGTTGCAGGGCAAGCTTGGGGTATGTTGATTTGCCATCATGCCCAACCGCGCTACGCTGCGCCAGACATGCGTTCACTCATGGGGCTTTTAAGTGATGTTGTGTCCTTATTGATTGCCGAATACAGCCATACCGCGTCGTATCAGGCGCGTGTGAGCCAGCCCAAGTTGTTACAGCGCTTAACCCGTGAACTGTTGCAGCACAGCAACCCACAGCAACTGCTTGCTGAGCGCACAGGGTCCTTGCTCGAGCTTGTTCATGCAGATGGCGTAGCCTTTTGTCTAGACGACGATAACATCATCACTGCAGGCAGCACACCTGACCTAGACACGCTACTAGTCATGCAACAAAGTTTGCAAACAAACCTGCCCGACCCAATGGTGACCTATGCAGGTCACGACGCAGTTAACGCGCAGGTCATATGTAGTCATACACTCATAGACGACTTTCCAGAGTTTGCCCAAGACAATACCTGCCGGGGTATGTTGTATGTGCCGGTTGTTTACGGATCAAGTGCTGACGAAGCTGCTAACGCGCCAGCTACAAATGCATCAACTACAAATGCATCAACTACAAATGCATCAACCGGGTCTATCCAGCAAAGTCGGCATCATTTTATGATGTGGTTCAGGGACGGGCAAAACTTACACCCACAAGCAGATATGTTCAATGTAGACCTGTCTCGAGCAGCTGTGTCTCAAAATCAGGCTGTTGAGCGTAATCAGCAACCTTATGCTCAACCTTATGCTCAACCCTACGCTCAACCCTGGCAAGAAGCTGATGTGAGTGCCGCCCTCGAGTTACGTCATGTCATTGCTGCGTCGCTGTTGCGTCACGCTGAAACGCGCCTTTCAGAACTGCGCAGGCGCACCCAACAAGTGCGCGAATCCAACATGGCAAAAAGCGAGTTTTTATCGCGGGTCAGTCATGAACTTCGTACGCCGCTCAACGCCATTTTAGGCTTTGCCCAAGTGCTGAGCATGCGCCAACTTAGCGACGCCCAAGCGCGGGGGGTGACGCGCATTTTAGAAGCGGGTAAACACCTGCTTAATTTAGTTGATGAAGTGTTGGACATTTCCCGGGTAGATGCGGGTCATTTGCATCTGTCGTTAGAAACCTTGCCTTTGTGGGACATTGTGATCTCGAGCATGGATATTGTTCAACCGCTTGCTGCAGACAAACGCATTGAGCTAGACTGCACTGTTTCTGAGCACTACAGCCCCTTTGTGTCAGCCGACCCGCAGCGCCTCAAGCAGGTGATGATTAACTTGCTTGCCAACGCCATTAAGTACAATCATGACGACGGTAAGGTGACCGTCTCCTTTGCGGCTGAAGACGACGACTACGTGCGCTTAAGTATTGAAGACACAGGTATTGGCATTGCTTCAGACAAAATGTCGCGCTTGTTTTCACCGTTTGACCGTTTGGATATTGAGCAGTCGAGCAGTATTGCAGGAACGGGCTTGGGACTCACCTTGTCTAAAAGTCTCGTTGAGGCTATGGGCGGTCATATTGGTGCTAGCAGCGTGGTGGGTGAAGGAACAACCTTTTGGATTACCTTGCCCTTAGCGCAGTTGGGACCCACGGGCGTACCCTTAGGGTTAGCCAGAAGAAGTCGCCGGGTAGTACCCAAGGTGCGCCGCAAGGTTGTGGTTTTGTACATAGAAGATAACCCCTCTGACCTCGACTTTGTCAAGTATCAGTTAAGCGATTACCGAGGTGTCCAACTGCTTAGCAGTGCCAAAGCAGAAGAGGGCATCACCATGGCCTTGCAGTATCAGCCAGATGTGGTGGTGGTGGATCAATTTTTGCCAGACATGGCTAGTGCTGAGGTGATTCGTATTTTGTGCAGCCATGCCACTATGAAACAGGTGGCAATTGTCGGTTTGCGCAGTCCAGGTGACGACGCCCAAGGCTTGCTCGAGGCAGGTGCAAGCATGCTGATGGACAAACCCCTCGAGTTACAAACGCTACTTTCACAGCTAGATGAGCAGACAACTTCTGAGTAAACGAGTCTTAGCAAAGCTACAGTTTCTATAGTTAGATGTCATCGTGTAGATGTCAGCACCACATGACAACGTTCAGGAAGCCATCCACGTCAAAAATATCTCCTGAAGTTGATTCTTTCCACTAATATTCTGGTTATTTATATAACCTAAGTTTGATGTTTTCAAATAACCAGAAGCGTGTCTCTGACACATATCACGATCTATGTAGTCGGTATTTGTTAATAGTGACGCTGTTGACTGCATATTCAATACTAAACGATACTGATTATATCAACATCACGTGTACCTGCTGGATGTATCGAATCATGATACGTTCACTGCTACCGGCCTCATCTGACACAAATTACAGACTTCGCTGCTAAAATATCATCCTTTAAGGAGTTTTCAAGAAATTTCTTGATGCTGATGACACCATCCTCTGTACGCTAGGTAAAAATGCGCTAAACTCTCTCTAAGGAGAGACAACATGAATATTGGCGTTCCTAAGGAAGTCAAACCACATGAATATCGTGTGGCGGCCTCACCTAGTGTGGTGGGCGCGTTGGTAAGTGCAGGTCACAAAGTATGTATTGAAACGCAAGCTGGTGTAGGTAGTGGTTTTGGGGATGATGACTATGTGGCTCGGGGTGGCATCATTGCAGCTACTGCTCAGGGTGCATGGTCACAACAGATGGTCCTTAAAGTTAAAGAGCCTACCTCCCAAGAGTATGGCTTTTTACGGGATGATTTAGTGTTATTTACGTATTTACACTTAGCTGCAGATGAACCCCTTACCCAAGCGTTATTAGCTGCAGGCACAACGGCTATTGCTTATGAGACCGTACAACTAGCTGATGGGCGCTTGCCGTTACTCACGCCTATGAGTGAGGTTGCTGGGCGCATGGCACCGCAAGTAGGCGCACATTATTTAGGTAAGTTTTTGGGCGGGCGTGGGGTGTTACTTGCTGGTGTGCCGGGGGTGATGGCCGGTACAGTTGTGATTTTAGGTGGCGGTGTGGTGGGAACCAACGCAGCCAAAATGGCGCTTGGGCTAGGTGCGCGGGTCATTATTTTAGACGTGAATCACGCACGCTTGCAGTACCTTGATGATATTTTTGGGCCGCGTATTCAAACGCTGATGAGTAACCCTGCTAACATCGCCGAGGTCATTCAAGACACTGATTTGCTGATTGGTTCGGTGCTCATTCCGGGTGCTAGGGCCCCTCACTTGGTGACTCGAGACATGCTCGCCAGCATGAAACCAGGCAGTGTCATTGTGGACGTAGCTGTTGACCAAGGCGGCTGTATTGAAACCAGCAAACCCACCACACATGATGACCCCACCTATGTTGTGGACGGAGTTGTACATTATGGTGTTGCCAATATGCCTGGAGCTGTTCCCAACACCAGCACCAACGCGCTGGCAAGTCAGACCTTGCGCTACGCTCTAGCCTTAGCAAAAGACCCCTGTTGTGCGTTTCGTCAACATGCTGAACTTCGTAAAGGGTTAAATACAACGGCTGGCACATTAACCTGTGATGCTGTGGGGCAAGCACTTGGGCTCGAGACAACTGCACCTGAACAGGCGCTTAACCTTTAGCAGATGAGACAAGTAGCAGATGAGACAGGCCTCGAGCCTCAGTAAGTGTTGCTTGCAGGAAAGGCTTACTGATACTCTTTCCAGCCAATTCATTAGCGAATGAACCCACCTCGTGAAGGGTGTTAGCGAGACAACCAAGGTGTAGAAATAGCAGGAGGTACAGGTAGGAACGGCATAAAGCCCGTAGGGGTTATAACGTGTTTGATCGAAATTGGTATGAGGCGTTATGGGCAGGGTATTGGATGCCGAACATCGTTGATAGCACCCTGCGTGCCTACTACAAATGTTGTATTATGTCCGTTTGAAACAGCAAAGGAGACAAACGTGGCCGAAGGATTATTCAAGCAAATTGATGCCAACGTCGAAAACGACAAAGCAACCCTACTCAACGTCAGTCACACCCTGCACGACAACCCAGAAATTCGCTACGAAGAAGTGAAAGCAGCAGGGTGGTTAACCGACGTATTGCGTGAACGTGGTTTTGAGGTTCAAAAAGGCTATGGCAGTTTACCGACAGCATTTGTAGCCACCATGCCGGGTAAATCTGAGGGCCCCAACGTAGCCGTGATGTGTGAATACGACGCGCTCGAGGGACTCGGTCATGCTTGCGGCCACAACGTGATTGCTACGATGGGGCTGGGTGCTGGGTTAGCACTTGCACCCCTTATGACTGACTTACCCGGGACGCTCACCGTGCTTGGCACACCTGCTGAGGAAGGTGGTGGCGGCAAGGTGACAATGCTCGAGGAAGGCGCGTTCAAAAACGTTGATGCCGCCATGATGATTCACCCTTCCTGTTATAACTCCATCGGCAAACCCTCGCTGGCACGGGTGGCCTGGCACGTAAGCTATGAAGGCGTACCCGCTCACGCTGCTGGCTCGCCGCATTTAGGTGTGAACGCGCTAGACGCTATCCGCCTTGCCTTTAACGGCATGGACGCTATGCGCCAACAAGTCACGCCAGACACGCGCTATCATGCCATCATTGATCACGGGGGAGATGCTGCCAACATCATCCCCAAAGCGGCATCACTCAAAGTTTATATTCGTGCTGCAGCCAAAAACTACCTCTATGACACGCTGGTTCCTAGAATGCGCAACATTTTTGAAGGTGCTGCGCTGATGACAGGCACAACGGTGACCATTAACGATCTGGCCCGGCCGTATGAAAACATGATTGTCAATGAAACCCTAGCAGCACGCTTTAAAGCCCATGCTGAACGCATCGGACGCGAGATACCACCGCACACAGACAGTGGTACAGGCTCAACGGATGCTGGCAACGTGTCCCAAGTGCTGCCCACCTTGCACGCTTATCTACAAATTGATGCCACCGCTCGACCGCATACTGCTGAGTTTGCCACCGCTGCTAAAAGTGCCTTGGGCGATCAAACCGTGTTAGACGGTGCTAAGGTGATGGCATCACTTGCGGCTGAGTTACTCACTCAGCCCGAATTAGTTAGCCAAGCCAAGCGCGAGCAAGGGTTTATTTAAACAGCCTGCGAGGGTCGAAGCAGCCCGCAAGGGTATTTGTGAGATGTAAGCACCAGCACGCACATCTTACAGATCTTCAAAGGAGAGGTACTCGCAAACTGGCCGCTTTAGTGCGTCTGTGATACGATTAAATAGCTTACCGTTGCAACGCCCAAATATCTCGTAGAGGATTGAAATCCCGCCTAGGGCTTTTTTACTGGGATTTTAGCCTAGTCGTAACACCCAACTACCTCGTAGAGGATTGGCATCAGGTCAAAGCGGACAGCTAAAAAAAGACGAGAGAGCAGATGACAGTTCTCTCGTCTTTTCGTGTTGTGGGATTAAGATATGTCGCTACGTAAAAAGCTAATCACCATAAGCACTGCAAAAATGCCCCCGTAAACTGCCATCACAACGGCTGCACGCTCTAGGTCAAGCTCAAAAAAGTTGCTGAACGGCCCACCAATGTCGGTCACATCACCACCGATAGTGCCGACAATTTCGGTGATGGGAAACCTCGAGGGCGAATACAAATTGGTTGTAAAAAAGTAGCGGGGTAGGTCGCGTAAGGTGTTTTGAAGTTGCAGGGCCTCGAGCCAAATATTAAAGCGATTGATGCGGTCAAAGCCAACGATAGCCGCATAAATACCGTAGAGACCCTCTAACAAATTGGGCAAGAAAAACACGCCCACCACGCCAAGGGCAACATTGCGAAAGAGCCAGATGAGCCAAAACGCAAACAGCAGCGCGGTCAAACAAAACGCCCACTGGAGCGCATAAAGCCGTACTAACTCACCCCAGCCCGTGCCAAAGGTGGTTGGTAAAAAAGTCATGCCGATGCTTCCGAAAATAATGCCACTCAAAAACCCGCCCCACAAAACAATACCCAGTAAAATCATGCCGGAAATGACTTTGCCAAACAGCACGCCTAGGCGGTTGGGTTCAACGGTAAGGACGGTTTTCCACATGTTTTGTGAGCGCTCGTCGCCAATGAGGAGCGCGGCGATAAGCCCCACCACAATAATTAAAAATGAGGGCGCTAAGTTTCCGGCTAGCAGTAGCAAGTTGCGCACAATACCCACGGGTGAGGCGATGACTTGAATGACATCAACAAGGGGGACTTCGTCGTCTATAAATGTATCTGAGACGTTAACTTGTAAAATCCACGCGATGAGTAAGGCCAAAAAAGGTACTAGCACCCACATAAGCCCAGCTAAGATGTACAAACGCTTTTTGCGGGCAGCTTTAAAAAGCTCAGCTTGAATAACGCGGCCAATCATGAGGGGCGACCATCCTCTTTAAGTAAGCGCAAATAAGCGTCCTCGAGGCTGTCTTTTTCGCGGCTTGCTTCCAAAATAGCGACACCGTGCTGGGCGAGGTTAGCTAAAAACGTTGTGACCTCACTTTTAGGAATGCTGGCACGGATGATGTGTTCATCACCTACTTGAGGGCTATCACCATGATTATCACCATGATTATCACCAAGGCTATTAACAGGGCTATTAACAGTGTGGGCATCGTCATGAGCAGCCTCAGCTTGGCTGTTATCTGATAACAGCCATTCCTCATCTTGGTTTACTAAATGCTCAGCACTGTGCTTGTAACCAAATTTAGTGAGCGCACTTGCGAGCGCTTTGCTATCTGTGGCGGTGAGTTGATAGGTGATGACAGCCTCACCTACTCGTTCGGTGAGTTGCCGTAAAGGAGCGTCGAACAGGAGCTTGCCGCGCTCAATGACCAGCACGCGGTCAACCAGTTTTTCAAGCTCCGCCAAAATATGGCTCGAGATCAAAATGGTCACGCCTCCGCTAGCAATTTTGCGCAAGTTTTCACGAATTTCAGCAATGCCAACCGGGTCTAAGCCGTTGGTGGGTTCATCTAGTAAAAGCACGTCGGGCTCCCACAGGAGCGCTCTGGCAAGCCCCAAACGTTGGCGCATCCCTTGGGAGTAAGCGCGCACTTTTTTGTCTGCAGCGTTGTCCATGCTGACAAAGGCTAAAATGTCGTGAATGCGTTCGTCGCTCACGCCGCCGTGCAAGAGCGCTGCGTGTTTCAGATTGGCAAAGCCTGTGAGGTAGGGGTAAAAACTGGGTTCTTCGATCATTGTGCCGACCCTACGCAAGGTGTTTCCGGGGCTACGCACGCCCAAGATGCTCGACGTTCCTTTGCTAGGACGAATAAGCCCGGCTAGCATGCGTAAGGTGGTGGTTTTGCCAGCGCCGTTGGGCCCTAAAAAGCCGACGATTTCGCCTTCGGCAATGTCAAAATTGGCAGTGTCAACAGCAAGTTTACGCCGGTAGCGTTTGCTGAGGTTGGTTGCAGAAATAGCAGGCATGGGTTTAGAAAT
>JBCCOX010000195.1:0-8170 GCA_039025155.1 Deinococcota bacterium
CAGCCGCTGGTGACGGTCAAGCCAACCGCGAACTTGCCAAGCTTCAAGTAAGCGCGCCAGATCAGCTTCACGCCAAGGGTCAAGGGCTGGCGGCTCAGCAGGAGTTAAAAACGGCGGCTCAGCTAGGTTTGGTAGATGGTCCAACAGCCAGCTTTCTGAGGCTGTTAAGGGTCGCGGCACAGCGGCCTCACCTAGAGTCTTAACATCAGCTTGTCCTCGAGGTTGCCCGTAACCTTGGGAGGCGGGTCTAGTACCTGCAAAGTAGCTCACTAAGCTTTGACGGTGACCTTCTGGTTGGGTTGCATAGGCCGACATAGCCTCGAGCAAAGCTAGTTTTCGCCCCAACTGATGTTGTTTTTCAGATTGCTGCATAAACTCTGGGATGCTTTCAGCAGGTTGTTGCTCGAGCCACTCGAGAACAGCTTGCATACGCGCTAAAGGCAGCTTAAACTGCGCTGCAAGGCGTGTTAGCGGCGGAGCTACTAGTTGCACGTTTTGGCTGTTGCGCAAATAAACGTAAACGCGCTTTAAGTCCAGCGGGCTGGGCATCGCTTGCACAATAAAGCGTTTGTGCCAGTCGCGATCTGCAGGGCTGTGCAGCAAAATACAAGCTGCAGCTTGTCCGTCTCGCCCAGCCCGACCAGCTTCTTGATAATAAGCCGCAAGCGAAGCAGGCATTCGGTAGTGCAAGACCAAGCGTACGTTAGATTTATCTACCCCCATGCCAAAGGCGGTAGTAGCCACGATAACGCGCGCGTCATTGGTCATAAAGGCCTCAAAGTGGCGCTTGCGAAGGGATTTGTCCAAACCTGCATGGTAGGCAAGCACTGGCCCTGGCAAGTAGCGAGCTAGTTCCCGTGCGAGGGCGTCAACTTCACGCCTGGTACTCGCGTAAACCACACAGCTTCCTTGCTGTTGGTAATGACTCACCGCCTGCAGGGTGAGTTCGCGTTTGAGTGGCGCACAGGCAGCTTGCCACACACTGTAAGCAAGGTTAGGACGGTTGAAGTTAGCAGTGATACGCAGGGGCTGCTCGAGCCCAAGTTGCTGGCAGATGTCGGCGGCTACATAGGAGGTTGCCGTCGCTGTAAGTGCTGTGACAGGCGGCTGTCCCAAAGCGTTGCGCACCGCACCCAAACGGCGGTAACTTGGCCGAAAATCGTGTCCCCACTCTGAAATACAGTGGGCTTCATCAACTACTAAGCGGCTAATGGTGCGTTGTTCTAAAACTTTAATGAGGCTGCCCTCGAGCCGCTCAGGAGCTACATACAGCAACTTGAGGCCCTTGTGCTCACGGTTATCGTGCTGACGGTTAGGACTCACCCTAAGGTGTCTGTAGATACTCGTAAGATCATCTGCGGCTATCTGACTGTGTAGGGCAGCCGCAGCGATGTTTAACGCCTGCAAGGTTCTTACTTGATCGTCCATCAATGCAACCAGTGGGCTCACCACCACCGTAAGTCCAGCTTGCATGATCGCTGGCAACTGATAGCTGAGCGACTTACCTGCGCCTGTGGGTAAAATAGCAAGTACATCTCGGCCTGCCAACACCGCCCTAATAATCTCTTCTTGATGCGGACGAAACTGCTGAAGCCCAAAGCGTGCTAGCCACGGCTTCAGGTCTGTCTCTCGCCCGCTAGCAGCTTGTTGAAGACGGTTTAGCGGTGTCATGACACTATCCCTAAGATTGTTCCCAAGATATGTCTCCCAAGCAAAATGTGTCCTCTAAGCAAAAAGCACACTGCTCGAGTTTAAGCAGTGTGCTTTTCAAACTTAAATAACTAACCTTGAAAGATACCAGCGTTACAAACTTGCGCGTTGCTCCAAAATAGGTAGTGGATCAATAGGTTTGTCATCTACCCGAATTTCAAAGTGTAAGTGTGACCCGGTCACCCGTCCTGTAATGCCTACAAGCGCCACACGCTGACCCGCTTGAACTTGTGCGCCTTCATCAACAAGCAAGGTTGAGGCATGCGCGTAGTAATATTCTACATTACCCGACTGAATAATCACTAGCTGTCCATAGCCACCGTACCAGCCCGAAAAAGTCACTGTTCCAGCAGCAGCGGCCACAATGGGGTCACCTATCTCACCGTCAATATCTAAACCTGTGTGGAAGTTACTGCCACCAATACGCAAACGGCGATACCCAAAGCGTGAAGTGATAAGTCCACTCAGTGGCCACACAACCCCATTTACAGTTGCGGGTGGCGCAGGTGGCGCAGGTGCTGCTGCGACTAAAGCTGCAGGTTGTAGTTGTGAGCCCGGCACAACGCGCAAGACTTGCCCAGCTTCAATACGGGTACTTTGCAAACTGTTAGCCGACATAAGTGCAGTAACAGATGTGCCGTTGCGACTTGCAATGGCAGACAAGGTGTCGCCCCTAGCGACAGTGACTGTGCGCGGGGCGTTACCCCCAACATCTGCTTGACCCACCGACGCAAAACGGCCAGGGATACTGAGCGTATCACCCGGCTGTAACACATAAGACGCCACTAGGTCATTGGCTTCTCTGAGCGCGCGCAGACTTACGTCATGACTATTAGCAATGCCCCACAAGCTGTCACCAGCAGTGGCTGTAATCTGTAGTGGCTCGAGCGGTGTTGAATCACGTAAGGTCAGCAGTTGACCCACTTGAATGATGCTACCGTCTAAGTCGTTTCGAGCAATAAGCTCATCTGTGGTCATGTCAAAGGCCACAGCAATGTCGTAAAGGGTATCCCCTGCACGCACTGCGTAGGACTCGGGAACAGTATCTGCACTAGACGGAAGCAATAACCGCTGCCCTACATCAATACGTGTATTGGCGAGGTTGTTGGCAATCTGCAAGGCCTCAACTGAGGTGCTGTGCCGCGTGGCAATGGCTGACAGTGTGTCACCCGGCTGCACAATTGTGGTGTTGTCCGATAACCCATCTGAGGTTAAGTAGAGGAGTTGACCCACTCGTAAGCTATCTGTCTCGAGCTGGTTAATATCTCGCAGCTCGCTGGTTGTAAGATCAAAAGCAACGGCTAGCTCCGTGAGCGTATCGCCCTCTTTGATACGATAAGTTGTCCTAGAATAAGGTTGCCCTGGTAATACCAGAATATCGCCAACTTGAATATCAGCAGCGTCTAAAGCATTTGTTTGCATAAGGGCGTCAACTGTAACGTCGTGCGCTGTTGCAATGGCCGACAAAGTATCACCCGGAGCAACAATAATTTCTCTGGGTGCTTGCGCCTGTGCCGTTAGCGATCCTGCTAGCCCCAAGCATGCTAGTAGCAAATAAGCTGACGTGTTGAGTGAAACGTGCCAAGTAAGCATCGCAGGTACTTTAACAAATGTGCGCAGACTTTGCCACATTTTGACTTGCCGCGCTACCCCGCATATGGGGGGGGCGTCTAAAGATACCTTCATACTTGCAGCAGTTTTCCTGCGGCGTTGAACAGCAGTATATGTTGCCTGTAGGTAACTCGCCGCCTTGTCGTTGCTGTCGTTATCGTTGTTATTAGTGTCGCCGGTGTCGCCGGTGTCGCCAGTGTTGCCGATGTCAGCGTGCGTATCAGCAGTAAGATACATAGTTGAAATAGTGCCCTTTCCTATCAACGCATTTACAGGTGCGCCTTCATCGCTTTGCGGGTGGTGCTTAGTCTGTAGCTTGCGTTGCTAGCTCTAGGTTCTAGACTTGAGCGAATAACACTAACTTACGACTAACCATGCTCGAGGCATTCCTTATGCTCGAGGGTGTCACGGCAGTATCACCACGGTGGTGTCACCACCAATAATGTCACCGCAAAACCAATAATGTCACCGCAAAGGATGATTTTGTTGTCGGCGCGCATGTTACTAGCGCTTTTAGTACGTCCGTGCCCATGCTAACATCTTGCAGGCTAGTACTAATGTCCGGGTACTAGGCGCTTTGCACGTTGTGTACATTGAGCGCATTAGTCTACCCGTCCCCCTTAAATCGCTGCACGGTATCATGAAGATAACCCTTTGATGGCACCAAAGACTACAATTGATCTGCGCATATAAATCCATAAAAATGGTGTTAGTTACAAAGATTCATCTTGCCATAATTAAACTGAGCATGTATGAGAGCAATGGCTAAGCTGAATTATACAAGCTCGAGATACATTAACATGAGGATTTTGTAACGTCCTAGGCGAATTACATATGTTTAGCCTAGTTATTTTTAGAGGTACTCGAGGCTACAAGACAAGTAGCTCTAACTTAACCACTACTCACATAGCTATCACCTAGATAAGCACAGCTTTGGGTCCGCTGCATGCATCTTGTATATTGATACCGTATTCACTTACCATTCACTACGTGAAGATTCACACGAACCAGCATGTCTTAGCTTTGACGCATTGCCCCCCAACCCTCTAACTGCAGGGTATTCAGCCCCAACGCTAACAGCAATAAGGTGCTGGTGTGAAACAGAGTCTCATCAACTGCATTAAGTAAAAGTAATGCTACCAATAAGCTAAGCCCGCGCCAGCGCCCAAACCGCCAACAGAGCCACGGCAAGCACACCGTGAGCCAAAGGGCCGCTGCCACGCCAAACAACCCATAGCGACTCGCTAAGGATAGCCACAGGTTGTGCGCGTGACTGACCAACTCTTGCGCGCGTGGGTGGGTGGCTTCCCAAAACGCCATGAACCCACCCGCTGGAATCTCAGCAGCGTAGTCGGCTGGAGTGTTGTCGCCTAAACCTAATACAGGCGCTTGCATGAAGCCGCGAGCAGCCGTACGCCAAATAAGGGTACGACTAGTGCGCACGTCTACCCCAAAAAGCTGCAAACGCCCTAGTTGTTCTTGGAAACTTAGGGCCATCACCACGATCACAACTGCAGCCACTGCCAGCCACCAACGGCGGGCCTTGGGGAGGCGCAACCACGCAGCACAACTCACGGCAGTAATCGCGGCAATGTAGGCTGCCCGACTACCCGTGAGCCAAATGCCCACAAAGCCTAGCCCCAAACCCAGTACGAGTGTCCACGGCAAGCTTCCCGTTAAGGCAAGAAGTACTGTTGCCATAGCTAAGGTATGACCAAGCAAATTAGGTTGCACAAACCAGAGGGCTTGCCTACGCGTGTGGGGGAAGGGACGTGCCGGGCCAGCGTCGGTTATTACACGCACGTTACGGGTTTGAATAGCAAGCCCCGGCTCGAGCTTCAAGATACTGTAAAGCTGCTCACCTGCTAACTCGGGTACGGGTGAGGTTAGGCTGTAAGACTGCCACGCGGCTTGTGGCATAAAGTGAGTTGTCGCCACAGGGTCCTCGCGTAAGCGGGTCAGCTCGAGGCTAGCACCTGTTCCCTCTGCCACACCAAGACTCACCCAGCGCTCCCCCTCGAGCCGTTCTAACGACGCCCGCCGCACGTCTACAATGAGCCCGTTAAAGTCATTGAGGATAATGCTCATCTGCCCGCTAGTAATCTCAACGTCTGGCTGCCATTCAAAACTGATTGTTCGCCACGCGGGCCCTAGTGGCGCACGCGCCCAGCGAGACACATTGCGGTCAGCGAACAGGTACACCCGCCCAATGTTGTCATCACCTTCTGCAAAGGGTTGCACACTGCGCAGTTGCACGCTCACTCGGTAGCGCGTACCCGGCACATGCTCGTGCTCAAAGCGGCGGGTGGCGTAGGTGTCGCCTTCATCTGTAAAGGTGATGCGGCTAAACCCGCCACTAGGCCGAATACTGTCGTGATAGGTCATGGGAATGGTGCGGGGAAAGCCTTGCCACAACCATGCCCTAGGGCCCTCGAGGTGGCGTGCGTCAAAAGACATAGTGAGGCTTTGCGCGCTGTCTGGAAGTTGCCACAAGCGGTGCGTGCGCGGATCGCGGATGCTGTCTATGCCGAGAGCTAAGCTGCTGTCAAACTCGAGCTGTTCATCACTCACCTGCCACGACCGCGCCAGCAACATGCGCTCCCCTACTGCCAAGGGAATCATCACTAAAAAGGCCAAGCAGATGCCCCACGCTACCGTCTGACGCTTGCCCTGTAGCACGATGCTAGCGGCAATCACCAACAGTCCTTGTAAAAGCGTAAGCCACAGTGCCGTCCACGTTTCAGCCACAAAGTGACGCGCAGCAATGAGCCCAAACACCCCACCCCAAAGCAAAATATAGCCGCGCCGCAAGGGCCACCACGTGCGCCACGTTTGTAGGAGCTTCGACCCGTGAACCGCAAGTAACACAAGCGCCCCAAACCAACCTGCAAACGGATGAATGATGAGGCTGGCCACGCCAACACTCTCGAGCACATTCTGCCAACGGGTAGATACTACCGTCTGGCATGATGTTACAGAGGAGGCTGAGCTGGGAAAGTGATCTGCAGAAGATAAAGACATAATTTAGGTACTCTCTCGATGAACAAGCGTGCCGCACATTGCGCAAACTCTAGAGCCCGCAACAAGGGCGTTTAATTGTGGGATTATCTCAACATGTTTCATATTACGCATTAATGATGATGGATGTAGCAACCGCACGATGCTCGAGCTTACACAGGTTCCAATGGAATAGCACTTAAATCCCATCTGAACATTGGCGTTTTTATTCCGTGCCCAAAGCAGTTTGGTTCTTCGTTAGCTTGTCAGTTGTCTTGCTGATGCTCGAGCTACATCTTTAGAGAACCAACCAGAAGCAATCTTACAAGCCAATATCATACAACCCGTTTGTCCCTGTGACTTTTTAAGCTACTCAAGATGACGTGCCAAAAACGTCTGGATTTCTTCGAGGGCCTGTTGCGCTTCAGGAAGTTCAGGAAACATCTGCCAAACGTGCCACATGTCGTCCCAAATGGTTAATTCAGAAGTACCACCTACACGCTGCACAGCTTGCTGTAAGCGGACGGCGTCACTGCGTAGAATCTCGTGGTCACCAACCTGAATAAAGAGTCGCGGCAAGTTGGCTAAATCAGCAAATAGGGATGATATGCAAGGCGATGCCAAGTCATAATCTTGAGCATACAAGTGTGCACAGTATCTAAGCACATCTTCTGAAACAAGCGGGTCGAGCTGCCTACGGCTTTGCATAGACTCACCTGAGAGTGTCAAATCAACTGAGGGTGATAGTAAAATTGCTGCTTTGGGTAGTTGGATGCCATCATCACGTAATGCTATGAGGCTGGCAAGAGCTAAATTGCAGCCGCTCGAGTCTGCACCCCAACATATCTTGGCCGGGTCGTAGCCTGTCTGCAGAAGGTGTTTGTAAACGCGGCTCACTTCGTCTCGAGCAACCGGATAAGGATGCTCTGGTGCCAGCGAATAGTTGACGGACAGCACAGCCAAGTGCGTCTGTTGCGCTAATCGCGCCGTCCACTCGCAGTGCGTGTAAACAGACCCCTCAGTGAGGCCGCCACCGTGTATGTAGAGCACTACATAACCTTCACGAACTTGCTGAGGCCGCAACCACAAGCACATCACATCTTCAATCGTTGTTTCTGATGTCACAACTTCAGGATTAAAAGGGACAGACTTAGCATAGTCATCCCAATCTTGCCGCTTTTGGGCAATGGGCGTGTCATCCAGCTTATCTTTAACGAGTGTTTTACGAAGATCAATACTTTGTTGACTTGGCATGTTGAAGTACTCTCACAAGCAACTATGTTGACCAAAACGACCTATGCATACTCAAGCGCCGTTTAAGCCACATTGGAACAATACTCTCAGCTTGCCCTAGTTGGAAGCCTAACCACTTAGCCGCACTTTCTACCATCACCCTAGCTAGGGGGCCAGCTAGTCCTTGTACACCTATTTTTTGCCAGACATAGGCAAGTTGACCGCGCACAAAACGCAACCCCTCACCTGAGGAGGATAAGTCCTTGGGTAAGCTGTCAGCTTGGCTAATGGACACACCAATATCAAAGTAACGCTTAAATTGGTCGCTTATGCTGTAATTGTGACCGTGCCAGACAGCAGCCTCTGCTACGTAGCGAGCCGCGTACCCCGCGTTGAGCAAACTTGCGGTAATCAGCATGTCTTCATTGAGGATGGTGCGTTCGGGAAAGCCGCCAACCTCCTCAAAAGGTACGCGTAAAAATGCTGATGCAACATTCGACAAAAAAAAGGTTTTGATGCCAAGCTCAGACAGGTCATCCCAGGTTTTGGTGCGAGACGTGTCTGGGTAGTTGAACGCCCGCGCAAACTGCTCGAGCACACTCACACCTTCCGGGGCAAG
>JBCCOX010000196.1:0-8156 GCA_039025155.1 Deinococcota bacterium
GTTAGTGATACATGCGTAGCATCTGATGGAATCTCCCCTTCTCTCTTTCGCTCCTTCCCCCTTTCCGACGACACATTGAGTGATTGATCATCAGGCTGTAACAGATGCTTGTGCAACTGCTAACAATCTAAAGGATTGTCTATTGTTGAACGTATAACCCCACTTAGGGCATCCGCAAGATTTAGCATGGAAACAGCATGTTGTGAGCGCTAACAAACAGGTCTCTACGCACGCCCACTTTAGACAGGCAAGCCTAAACCCCCTCGAGACGGCCCATCAACCCAGACAATATAAACCCAGACAACGTAACTGTGGGGTGCTGGATCAAGCTCAAACAGCCCCAGATACCAAGCTTGCTAACAAGCTAAAGATCACGACAACAACTAAACTTTGGTGTGGTCAAATGATATAGCGCGGGCTCGAGCCCTGTCAAGCAACTCACAACGTTGTTTGATTATTTTTAAGCTATTTTTCTTTCTCAGTAAGAGCCATCAAGACCTAACAAAGCTTAGGTCGCACTTTCCAACAACTCCTGAGCATCTCCAGACGCCAGTAAGTAGCTGAACGCAGCAGCCAAAAACTGCCGGGTTTGCTCCGGTGGGCGCTCATAAAACCCAGCCCAAGCTTGCGATTTGTCTTGTTCGTAATTTTCTGCTGCGTGCTGGGTATCAGCTAACCACGCCAGCCGCACGGCGTGACCTACGATGACATCAATCACCAAGACATCTGCTACGACCAGCTCAGGGTTGTTAGCAGCAAGATCAGCTAGCACCTCGAGTGCTTCTAAGCTTACCTGACGGTATTCAGGTGATGGAATTTTATTGAGTAAATGTTCAATACGCAAGGCAAAATTACGTTCATGCGGTGTCATTTCAGACAGAATCAAACTGCTGTCCAAACGATTACGGCGTTCGAGTTTGTCGCCAATCACTAAGCCTTTACAGTGCTTAAAAAGCTGCCATAGCTTGGGGTAAAATTCTTCTGGCGTGCGGTTGAGCGTACCTTCTAACTGCCGCCAGCGCCACCAGTTAGTAGGGGGTTGGCTCACTGCTGTAGTGGTTGCAACATTGATGTTGATTTTATCTAGCTTGACCTCTGGGGTACTTGATGGGGTATCTGATGTCGCGTTGATGTCATCTGCTGACAAGCTGGGCTCGAGGCTAAATTCAAGCCTGCTCGAGGTAGCATGAAGGGCCTCTTGGTCGCGCAGGACAGCATAAGCTTGCTGATAATCTGTAAGTACCTTGTAGAGCCCAGCGCGTACCTCAGACGGACTTAACTGCATAAGCCGCTCGTAAGCTTCATCTTGCGACAGGCCTTGAGCTTGGGCAATCTCGCTGGCAAGCAGCAAAATGTAATAGCCCACGCGCAAGGTCAAAATGCCCTCAAACAAATTAGGTTCGGCTTTCATAAGCGACGCCAAATAGACCAAAATTTCTTGGGTGAGCACCTGATCACGCACGTCTTTGCGGCAAAAGCGCACCAGTTTAATAAGCAACTCGCTTTCTGACACAGGTTGGTTAATCAGAGCGTCGTCACTATAAGACTTACCGATGATGAGCTGTTTTTGCCGCACCACAATATCGGTCACGGCATCGTCTAGCCCGCCTGCCGTCTTGTTAAGCAACCCCGCTGTACGCCGCAGCACAGCCCACAAACGCAAATGACCAGCCCGCTCGTGGACTTCCTCGAGCAACCTTACCAAACTTATCAACTGACTCCCCACACGAATCTCAGTATCTAAATCTTCAGCCTGACTCAAGTTAGTAAGCACTTCAGCGTGTTCGTAAAGATTTTGGGATGTTGTAAGCCTCGCTAGCAGCACGCTCGTGTCCTGTTCAACCTCGAGGGCAAGCTCATGCTCCGCTGTCAGCGGCTGACAAGCAAGGCTATCAACCCGGAGTACATATTGCGGCGCACGGCGGTTTTGTAACGCTTGACCTGCAAAGCTAAATTCATGGAGGTCATCAATACGCTCAAAGGTAGCCGTCTGTCTGAGCAAGTGCAACGAGTCTAATTTCAGTAACACCCCATTACAAATGCCTGAACGCAGTTCTTGAATAAAGCTAAGTAGTTCACCGCCACCTGTAGCCATCATACTGTTGGTGAGCAGTAAGGTCAGCGTTGGCCGCCCCACCGACGACCAATGGCGCTGAATATACGCCAGTTCACTTTTGAGGCTGTCTACAAAAACCTCTGGGTCAAGGTTGAGGTAGTACTGTTGTTGATCGTAAAAACTGGGTAAACACACCACAACCTCACCACAAATGCGGTACAAGCGGGTGCTTGCCAAACTGCGTAACATTCGCTTGGGGCGGCCGGTTAAGTCAAGTTTACTATTACGCCCTACGTACTCGTAAGCAGCCGCAATTTCAGAGGCGCGGCGCACTTGAATGCCTACTTGTTCGGGTGTTTCGGTGGATACGCCTAATGCCTCGAGTTCTGCTTGTAAGTCTTCATCTTCAGCAAGTAGTGCCACCTGTACAGCCGTGCTTGCGCGCTGGCCCACTTTGCGATGCCGCCCCAGCGGGTCAATGTCGTCTGGGCTTAAGTGACCTTCGTCAATAAGTTGCCCCAAGATGTACAAACTCTGGGCCCAGACCAGCGGCACGTTGTCGTTGGCTAAGCGCGTTTGTGAGCCCGGTTTGGCGCGCTCAGCTAGCACGCTTTCAGCAGGTACAACATATAGCTCGGGCAACACCTTAACGCCATCGCGAATAACCGTAACTCTGGCAAGCCGCGCCCGGTAAATGCGCACTTGGGCGTCATCTGCTTGAAAGAGCGCGTCTAGGTACAGGTAGGCAAAAAAGAGCGGCCACTCTGACTCAATGTGCTCAAACTTTTGTAGTTCTTCGGGTGTGTAGTGGAGGCGCTCAACGTCTTCGATCGTTGTCTGATGACCGTCCCGTAAAAACCGCTTGAGTCCGTATTTACCCTCGAGCTTACTGACAATCTCTGTGCGGGTTGCTGTCACAAGGTCTAGATCGTCCACCGCAAAGGCTGGAAAGCTGATGGCGCTAAGTAACGCCGCGTCTACCTCTTTAGAGCGCGATTCACGCGGCAACAGCGCCTGCATGGTAACGCGCAAGCGGGCGATGTCATCTGGCATGGTGTGCAGTTTGGAGGCTTGTGAGCCGTGTGCGCCAAAGACATCAAAGTTGTTGAGGGCCTCGAGAGCCGCTTTAGCCATAGCGAGCGAGCTGGTATTTAGTTCCGGCAGGCCGTGGTTGGTTTTATCACCACGTTCCCAAATGCCATAATCCGGCGTGCGGTAGGCCCGACCAATGTAGTAAATCAAGTTTTGAATAAAATTAACTTCGTCGTAGCTGTACACAATATTTAGGCCCGAGGTGGTCATCTGCGCTAGCATGAGTAAATACAGCGAGGTTGCATCAACTTGCAAGTGTCCCCAAGCGTCATCTGCCACGACAACGTCACCTGTAGCTGTGTCGTACTTGGCGTGCAAAGCGTCTAGCGGCGACTGGCTGTACTTAAACGCTTCCACCTTGTGGGCTTGTTTCATCATGGCGCTAAGCAAGCCGCGCATGAGCTTGATCGTGGCGTGCTCTAGCTCAAAGCGGCGACCGCTTAGGTCTTCGTGTTTGCCGTACGCAAGGGCCAAACCCCAGACAGCCAAAATGCTATAGACGTTATCGCGTACCCAAGCGTCGGTATAGTCGCCGTGTGTGGTGACAGCGGTACTCGCAGGCAACAAACCTGTTACGGGGTGCTGCCGTGCCAAGATAATTTGTTTAACCTGTTGGTAGAAGGGCTCGAGCGTCTCCATACGTTTCATTATTATACCCATGACGCAACATTATGCAGAAACCCGCTTTGTAATTATATCTCTAAAAATTATGTCTTCAAAATGATACTCGGTAGCCCACGCTCACACGTCCAAAAAAGGGAAAGAGCATGCCACCATTTTCATCGCTATTATCACGTAAAACTAAGGGATATACGCCAATAGCGCTATCAAGCAAAATGCCACTACTATCATTTAGTGCAATATCCGTCCCTGACGTGAGATGTAGCCCCGCTAATGTGTAATCGTCAACTATCAACAGCCCTGAACCTGCACCCAAGTAAAACCCAGAACGCCCTCGCACAAACCACAGACTGTCAAGGTTGACAAACGCGCCCCCTGAAAACACGTAGCCCACAACCAAACGCGGATTTGCCCACAGACCAAAAGGGTCATAAAAGCCAATTTGAGCGTCTATTGCCGGCAGCCCCACACTAAACGCTGCCCAGTTGCGAGTGCGTTCTTCTTGTGCTGGGTTTTGTACCGGGTTTTGTATTGGGCTTTGTGCGCTATCTTGTGCTGTGTCTTGTGCAGTGGCATGGCTTAGCAAACAAAATAACACTAAGGACAACACTCGTAATTTCATACGACCTCACAAAAAGTTAGCTGATGCTTACATTATTCCAGCTAAGTATCGTGATACTAAAGTAGTGTATCACCAAAAATCATAGTTGGGCACTGATAGTATTTGCAACAACACGTTATCAGCAACAAATCCAGCTACTAGTAGCCAAACATCACAACTCGACAACATCGCAACATTAAGACATCACCTAAGCAACATGAGCTACTGGCTCGAGTTTGGAACGCTTACGGTATAAGCTAATAGCTATGGACAGCGATAGCCCATCATCCACATCAGCGCCTGTATTAGGCATCGACATCGGCGGTTCAGGTATCAAAGGCGCACCGGTCAACGTTGACCTCGGTGAGCTCGCCAGCGAACGCTTGCGCATTCCCACGCCGCAACCTTCCACACCAGACGCAGTGGCAGAGGTTGTCGCTGAAATTGCCCAACACTTTGCGTGGCAGGGGCCCATTGGCTGCACCTTTCCCGCGATTGTGAAACACGGCGTGATTCATTCAGCCGCCAACGTGGACAAACGCTGGATTGGCGAAGACGCAGGCAGCCGCTTTACAAAAAGTACCGGACAACCCACCACTATTTTGAATGATGCAGACGCTGCCGGTATCGCCGAAATGACCCTTGGTGCAGGCAAAGGTCAAGCTGGCGTGGTGTTTGTACTGACCTTTGGCACGGGCATTGGCAGTGCGCTATTTATAGATGGCACGTTGGTCCCCAATACCGAATTAGGGCACTTAGAGTTAGACGGTCATGACGCGGAGACACGCGCTGCTGCTCGCATTCGCAAAGAAGACGACCTCAGTTGGAAAAAGTGGGGCAAGCGGGTTAACCAATACTTAAAGCACGTTGAGTTTTTGTTTTCACCTGATCTGTTTATTATTGGCGGTGGGGTTAGCAAAAAGCCTGAGAAATTTTTTGATGAACTAACCCTAGACACCAAAATTGTCCCCGCAGAACTTCAAAATGAGGCTGGCATCATTGGCGCGGCCATGGCTGTAAGCAGCCAAGCAGTGAGTTGAATCTGACCTTGCTTAGCTGGGTTGAGGGTGTCTGTTTTATCTATCGTCACATATCATCCTGATGATTTCTCTGCGCGATAGAGTTGCTCGAGGTCATACCGTTTCCGGTTGAACACGAAACTTTATTTCGTATTCAACCCGAGCGGACGCGAGTTGAAAAAACTACGGGTTCCGGTGATGACGCAATGAACTCCGCAAACGTTTATGTAGGAATCAATCGGAATCCGTGTGACATCATGTTCTACAACTACCCTCAGCACACCCCCAAACCGTGAGATGCCGCTAAATACGTTTGTAGAGCTTGCGATAATCTCAATTTATGCCTACGCTAACGATTGATAGCAAAAGTCAAGAATTTTCAGAAGATACACGTTTAGTCTTAGCCATTGAGCAGATGGGTGTGCAAATTGGCCACCGCTGCGGCGGCACGGGGCGCTGCACCACCTGCCGTGTGTCCTTTGAAGCCGGCGAACCTGAGCAAATGACCCAAGTTGAGTTCGACAAGTTGCAAAGCCAAGGGCTTGTAGAGACCATGCGCCTTGCGTGTCAGTTGACCTGCAATCAGGACATGACACTAAGCGTGCCCATGACGCTCGAGACTCAAAACTGGACCGACACCGGCCCCGCGCCTAGTGACGCAATTGAACCCGAACCAGAGTGGCACAGCAAAGCTGAGCTAGCAAGCTAGTTTCGCAAAACCCCCATTTTCAATAACATCAACAGCGCCCACTCTCAAGGTCAAGTGGGCGCTGTAATATTGGCACAGATATCTACAGGTTAAAGCGTATCTTCAAACCAGCTGATACTTGCTGAGATAACCTCATCTAGTAGTTCTGAGCCTGTACTGAGCACGTTAAACACGTGGTCGCCTTGCTCGAGCACTAACAAGTCACTCTCACCATTGTGGTAATCCACGTAAATCTGACCGTAGTAGGGCTGTGGCGCGACCGTATCGTCTAGCGCGCCAACAATGACAAAAAGCGGCCCACTATAAGCGGTAATTTCGGCAATGGGGTCAACGGCATATAACTCATTAAAAAAGCTGCGCCCAAGGGTTGTTTCTTCTCCCCAAGGCAACATAAAGGTAGTTGCGTCTTCAGTTTGTAAGGCGGCTTGAACCACGTCTGCACCAACAATGGTGGCGTAGGTTGCAGGTGGATTCGCAACAGGCGACCACAAGATGAGCGAGGTGATACGGGGATCATCTGCAATGCTGGCCGCCACCAATCCACCTTGGCTTAACCCGATGACACCAATGCGCGTGGTATCAACATTCGGCAAAGTTTCAATATAGCCCAGCGCAGCTCTAGCGTCAGAAATTTGTCCGCCAAAGGTTGTGTCTGCCCACTCACCCGCGCTTTCACCTGAGCCGCGAAAGTCAATGCGTAAACTGGCGTAGCCTTGCTCTGCTAGGACTCGTGCGCTGCGGCTAAACATGCCTTCCTCAGTGCCAAGTACAGGTAACTCATCACGTGTCCCGGTAAACCCGTGTAGCAGTAACACGAGCGGATAGTCTGTGGCATCACTAGGTACAGCAAGCGTACCCATCACCGTTTGCCCTTCATTCTCAAAACTCACCACAGTTTCACTAACCTGCGCTAGCGCCAGCCCCCACATCATCAAACTGATGATTGCTATGTACTTCAACTTCATACGCCCTCCTCAAAACTTAGAACATCAACCTTGGATGTAGCCTAAGCTGCATAAGTATACTTCACGGAGTAAGGTTTATCATCACATTAGAAACTAAGGGTAGCCACGTTGATTGAGTAAGCCTCGAGCTGCTAGCACCACAACAAAAATCAGCGCCACCAACACAATCCAATCTCCAAAGCGCACATACAGCGTGCGCCCATCACGCAAGTCATACCCGACGAGCAGCGTATCTTGAATGGCTCTGGGCAGTTCGGTAACCACCTCACCCAGCGGATTTATAAGTGCGGTGATGCCATCATTCCCTACTCGTAATAAGTAACGGCGCGTTTCAATCGCCCGCAGGTTGCCCATCAAAAAGTGTTGCCGCGCCCCAGCACCGCGTCCAAACCAAGCATCGTTAGAAATGTTGACGAGCACCTGCGCGCCTTCATTAACTAGCTCGCGTCCGACCTGCGGAAACACCGACTCGTAGCAAATATAGGTTGCCGTGAGCGCTTCACCACCAGCTTGTGGGTTGGCAATCGCCAGCGGGTCGATGTCCTGACCAGGGCTGCGGCTCGCTAGCATGGGCAAACCAAACGCACCAAAAATAGCGCGGTAGACCGGGCGAAACACGCGAGTGTTAATTAAAAAGAAAATCTCACCAAAAGGTACTAGGTAGACCTTGTCAAAGCGGTCGTAGACACCACCATTGGCAATGCTATAGGCACTGTTATAACTGAGGTTGTCCTCGAGCGCCCCCCCACCCGTAATTAGCGACGACGGACCCACGGCCTCACTCAACCGGCTCATCGTGCGCGTATAAGCTTCACTCCTAGGAAAACTGAGGTTGTTATTGGACACAACAAACTCCGGAAAAATCACCAGGTCGATGTCGCTAGCAGCCTCCCCTACCTCACGCTTAGCGTTTTCGGTCATGCGGCTGTAGAGGCTCACTTCGCTTTCACCACCTGCGACCCGCCCAAATGCGTCTGTATTGCCCTGCACAAGTAAAGCCTGATAGGGCAAATTCGCCACCGCCTCAGTGATTTCACTTGGCATAGCAGACGCGGCGCTCAGGTTGCGCTCGCGCCAACTGCCGTAGCCAAAC
>JBCCOX010000197.1:0-8102 GCA_039025155.1 Deinococcota bacterium
CGATGATAGAAAGTCCTGAGCCTCGTACAGCCTGGGTTGAAGTCATTGCAGCTCGGTAATCTTAGTGAACGCCCGCTCGCCGATGTGATTGGTGATGGCCGTCAGCGCGGCATCGAGCGATGCGAACGAGGTGGTGTAGACCGGGGTGCGTTCGACAAAGATAATCTGCTGCTCTTGGCAGGCCCTCAGGAAATCGCAGTAGCCGGGGACGATGCTCTCCCAGTTTGCGCGGATTAGATCGGGAGTAGCCTGGCTCGGAAAATTTGGCTCGTAGGTCGAGACGATGAAATCAGCGTCCGTTTCCGCCATCCGCTCCGGGCTGAGATCCATCCACAGATCGTTGGTGACTGCATCTTCGAGCAGGGCGCGTACCTCTGGCGTCTCTGCAAACCCGATGTCCTCGATAACCTGCGACAGCGCGAAGTGGCGCTCGTAGAGCTCGAACGTACCGTTCCACGGCGCGGGCAGCAGCATAGTAACGGTGATGTCGCTGGCGTTGGGGATGAGCTCCTGCGCCTGCGCGATGCGTGCCTCGTAGGCGGTGCGCCGCGCCTCGAATTGCTCGGTCTCACTCACTAGATCTGCCATCTGGCCAATCACCTCAAAGTAATTGTCTGCATGTGTCTGTAACAGGACAGTCGGCGCGATCGCCTCATATTGCAGCAGTTCGTTCGAGTTCCAGTTGGTGCCGACAATCAGATCTGGCTCTAGCGCGGCGATGCCCTCAAAATCATCTGTTGAGACGAACTCGATATCGGTGTTTGTGTAGTCGAGCCCGAGCAGATCGCGCGGTCCGCGCAAGAAGGGGGGCTGTCCTTCGAGGACACGCCCGGCGCTGCCGACGATCCGGTCCGTCTGACCAAGATCTGCGAGGATCAGGGTCATCTCCATGTCGCTCAGCGACACGATGCGTTGTGGGTCTTCCGGGACACAGCTTTCGCCTCCAAAATGGGTGAAGGTGCGAAAGCCATCGGTACAGGTTTGGGCGTAACCAAAACCTAAAACAGCTAGAATGAGTAAAAAGAATAGTTTCTTCATGTGTTTCTCCTTAGAACGTGACTAGAGACTTAAGAGTCTCTCAGTGGGTGTTAAAACTCGGATAGCAGAGGCGTTCGAGTTCAAATTTACGTACTGTCTTAACTTTTAATTTCCGAGTAAAATAGTCAGGATTATGGGCAAAAATGTCTAGAAAATCCTCCTAACGTGTAAGTAGGTATAGTTTTTAGGCGGGGGGTGAAGGAAATAAGTTCACCCCTTGTTACCCCTTACTCAAAGCTGACTCCTCGCTTGAGTTCGCAAAATAAGCAAGACAAAAATAGGCACGCCAATCACTGAGGTGACAAGCCCGGCTGGAATCTGTACGGGCGCAAACGCAGCCCGCCCAATCAGGTCGGCTGCACCGGTCATGAGCGCGCCGGTAAGTGCTGTGAGTGCCAAGTGCACGCCCACACCAGAATGTGCCAGCCGCCGTGCCAAGTGAGGTGCCACCAGACCAACAAAGCCCAAGGGACCAACTGCAGCTACAGCTGTCGCAGCTAGGGCTACAGCTAGGGTGATGAGGGTTGCTCGAGCTACCCTCACCCGCACGCCAAAACTGGTCGCTACATCTTCACCAAAACGCAAAGCTGACAAGGGGCGCGCAGCTGTAAAGACAAATGGCAAACAGATGAGCGCAGTCACAAAAAGCCAGCGCACTTCCCCCCAACCTGCCGCGTGAATACTGCCTGCAAGCCAACCCAGTGCTGACATGGCCCGGTCGATATCACCGTAGGTCAAAAGTGCGGAGGTAAATGAAGAAATAAGTGCAGCCACGCCAATTCCGGTAAGGATAAACCGCAGTGTTTCCCCACCCCGGCGTGACGCTGCAATAGCTTGAATGAGTGCGGCCACCAACAGCGCACCTGCAAACGCTAAGACCGGCCGCCAATAAAACCCAAAACTGGGCGCTAGCACGGTCACTGTTACAACAACCAATGCAGCACCTTGGCTAACACCTACCAACGATGGGTCGGCTAGTGGATTGCGAGTAACGTACTGTAAGGCTGCACCTGAAAGTGCTAAAAACGCACCCACAATAAATGCGACCAAGGTGCGCGGGAAGCGGAATTCCCAGACAACTGTGCGCGCTGTGTCAGACGGTGCATCGCCCGTGAGCGTAGCCCAGACCTCAGCGGTGGTCAGCGGATAGCTACCTGTGACCAAGCTCCAGGTCAACACACCGGCAATGGCAACTGTCAAAAGACCACAAATAAGCAGTGCGCGAACGGGTAAACGTAAGGCAAGTTCGCCGTTAAAGCCTTCGACTGTAATCATGCGTGTACTCATAGTTGGACGCTCATAGTTTGCTCCTGACTAGCCAAATGAATATGGGCGCGCCGAGCATGGCGGTGACAATGCCAGTCGAGACTTCGATGGGTGCTAGCACCATGCGCGCTGCAATGTCTACAACCAGCACGTAGCCACTGCCTACAACCGCTGAAAAAGGTACTACTAAGCGGTAGTCCGAACCTACAAAGAGCCGCACAATGTGAGGAATCACTAACCCTACAAATCCCAGCGGTCCGGCTACTGCCACCGAAGCTGCAGTAAGCGCCACAACCGAGATAAGTGCTACAACCTTAATCCGTGCTGTGTCAACGCCGAGTCCGGCTGCTGTTTCTTCTCCCATGGACAGCGCGGTAATTTGCCGAGCAATAATAAGTGCCGCAAGTAAGCCACCAACAAACCAAGGCAGCGCCCAACGGTAAGTATCCATGTCCCGACCTGCTAGGGTGCCAGATAGCCAAACGCGAAAGTTAAAAAAAGCGTCTTCGTTGAGTAAAATGGCCGCACCTTGAATGGCACCTAAAAACGCAGTAACGGCTGCGCCAGATAAAATTAACGTGAGTGGGGTAGACCCCCCTGGGGCAGCTTCGGCAATGCTCCACACCATAGCTGCACCCGCGAGCGCGCCCACCGCTGCAAATAGCGGCACGTAAGCTGTACCTGCTAATCCAAACCAGCCGATACCAATAATGACGGCAAAAGTTGCCCCAGACAAAAGCCCCAAAATGCCCGGCTCAGCAAGTGGGTTACGAGTCACACCTTGCATCAGCGCGCCCGCTACGGATAGTGCTGCACCCACGGTGACAGCAAAAATGGCTCTGGGCAAGCGCAAGTCACGGATGATGACATGGTCAAAGACGCCTTCTTCTGGAGCGACCAAGGCTTGCCAGACGGTAGCTAGTGGCACCGACTTAGCACCCACGGAGATGTGCCACAAAAAAGCAAGTAGTACAATCCCAAGGCAGAGCCAAATCCCAGTGGCCGCAAACATCATACGGCGTTGTGTCATACGGCGCTGCGCCATTATGCTGCACTCTCTTCTTGAGTACTAGGTTGCGCTTGGACTTGTTGTTCAATTTGTTTATCAGGTGTTCGTGGTAAACAAATGGGCCGCCCGGTGAGCGGGTCGGGAATCACATCAGCACGAAGTTCAAAGACTTGGTGAAGTTCATCTGGGGCAATGACGTCACTAGGGCTGCCCTCGAGCACAATCTCTCCGTCGCGCATCATCACAATGCGGTGAGCAAACGAGGCTGCTAGGTTGAGTTCGTGGAGCACAAGCACCAAGGTGCGGCCGTCTTCAACAACAATGCGCGACAAAAGTGCCATCAAATCAACTTGCACTTTGAGGTCTAAAAAGGTGGTGGGTTCATCTAGCAGTAAGAGCGGTGTGTCTTGTGCCAATACCATAGCAAGCCAGCAGCGCTGGCGCTGCCCACCAGATAGGGTAGAAACCGGCCGCTCAGCAAAGTCGACTAGGTCGGTTGCGATAAGCGCCCGGTCGATGGCCTCGCGGTCACCTGGTGACCAACGTCGTAAAAGTGTCTGGTGCGGAAAGCGTCCCTGAGCAACTAGCTCAGCCACGGTTAAGCCTTCTGGCGCAACCGGACCTTGGGGCAAAAGTGCTAACTTGCGGGCAACCATGCGGGTGCGGTAACTGCGGATTGGCCGCCCGTCCAAGGTAACCTCACCAGTCATGGGTTTCAGAATGCGGGAAAAAGCTTTAAGTAAGGTAGACTTGCCGCAGCCGTTAGGACCTACAAGTGCTGTAATCTCACCTGGTGGAATTGCCAGGGAGACATCTTTGACAATAGGGTCGCCGCCGTAGCCAACCGAAAGACCTTCGGCTGCTAGTAACGGTGTTGTTTCCTGTTGGAAAGAGTTTTGCGTCATGTGCTAACAACTCTCTGTAACCTAACAAGATAGCTATGCCATCTCAAACGTGTTGTTATGGATGTACTTTGTTGATGCATATTACTTCCTCTATCGTGTGATCTAAGACCAAATCCGGTTGATCCCTTCGGAAATCAACCCCTGCCAGAGCAGGTAAGGTAAGCTACGAAATCTGCGCTGGACATATCGGATGCTTTTAGGCATTATTCAAGATATAAGCGGATTTCGTATAATATGTAATTTCTATGTCAAAAGTTTATTTTCGAGTACATAGCAATCCCACGTGATGTTGATACAAGCAGCACTATCAAATTAGGTGCTCAACAACATCATTGACGACGACACAGGTTGTCAATGAGATCATCCCCCTTGCTCCCTTGCTCCCCTTATCCCTTGCTTGCCGTACAGCTTTGCACATCAATGATCTGTAACAACACCTCGTAAAATTGCTAATATACTCAAAGCTGCAGATATAAGGCTGTTTATTTGGAAGGTCTCCTTGTCTTTATCTAAGCTCTCCTTGTCTTTATCTTATGAGGTTGTGCTTGTACAAAAAAGCAAACACGCTGATGCCCCTAGCATGATTGATGACTCAGGTAAGGTTTTAGCGTTGAGAGTTACGCAAGATTGAATAAGCTTTCGCTAGCATGAGCGTAAGTAATATTTGACTCATCTTCAAAAGTTAACTCACACTCATGCTATTTTGCCCAACAGTAGTGCGTTAAACACTAATTATTCGGTTTCTAGACGCAGGCGCTATACCAAACTCACCTTAACTCATTGGTGAATATAGCGTTAGCCGTAAGTATGGAGCTAGCTCCATACTTACCGAGCAGCGCGAGTACCAATCAACCAACTCAGTTTATAGCTCAATGTTTAAAGATATCGCTATACATCAAACCATATAAAATCAATTTTTAATTTATGCTGATCACAAATATTATCCAGCTACTAAGTCCAATTTAAATTCTCGAATAAGTTGGGCAACCCAGGTCTTGACGCGTTCGTCGGTAAGTTCAGGCTGATTGTCATCATCGAGCGCGAGCCCAAAAAACAGGCCATTTTCTACCCCAACAGACTCGTCGAACGTGTAGCCATCGGTTGGCCACCAGCCGACAATTTCAGCGCCTTGCTCGCGGCATTTTTTACCAATGATACCTAGTGCATCTTGAAATGTGTCACTGTAACCAATCTGATCACCAGTACCAAAAAGTGCAACTTGCTTGCCACTAAAGTCGATGTCATCAAGCTCGCCAAAATGCTCGTCCCAATCGTCTTGTAATTCGCCAATGTACCAAGTGGGGCAGCCTATTAAAAGCTTGTCATAAGCTTGCATATCAGCTAGCTTTACCTGAAAAACATCCATGAGTGGTACATCTATATCCAGTTTTTCAAGCTCGGCCGCAATCTTTTGCGCGACGTCTTCGGTCATACCGTTGCTACTGCCGTAAAAAATAGCGAGTGACATAAAACATTTACCTCCAAATTAAAAAATGAATAAAGACTGTCAGGGTTTAACCGGGTTTATTTAACTGGCGATTTTCTCGAGGTTAATCCTAGTACTGCCATCAGTAGTGGTATGACTACTCTGGCGCTCGGGTTGGGCTAAACCGACTTCAGCTGTAACCTGTGAAGAACGTCTTTGTGTAGTAACTTTCATTCATGCTGCTTGTTTGGCAAGTAGCCGTGTGTAAAGTCCGCCACTAGCAGCAATGTCCTCATGCTTACCTAGTTCTACAACACGCCCGTGGTCAAGTACCGCAATTTGGTCAGCATCACGAATGGTGGATAAGCGGTGGGCGATGACCACGCTCGTGCGGTTGCTCATGAGTTTGCGTAAAGCAGCTTGAATTTGGGTCTCGGTTTCGGTGTCAACGGCGGATGTTGCCTCATCCAAAATGAGTACCGGAGCATCTTTAAGCACCGCCCTAGCAATAGACAAGCGCTGCTTTTGACCACCTGAGAGTTTGACGCCGCGTTCGCCAACCAAGGTGTCGTAGCCTTGCGGCAAAGCTTCAATAAAGTCGTGGGCACTGGCGATTTTGGCGGCGCTCACGACCTCTTCATCACTGGCGTTGGGTCTGGCAAAACGGATATTTTCAGCAACGCTAGCGTAAAATAAAAACACATCCTGCTGGACTACGCTTAGATTGCGGCGCAGACTAGCTAGCGATATGTCTTTAAGGTCATGGCTATCTAATTTAATTTGTCCAACTTGCGGGTCATAAAAACGTGCTAGTAAGTTGGCAAGGGTACTTTTGCCGGCGCCAGTAGGTCCAACGAGAGCTAAGCTTGACCCAGCAGGTACGTTCACAGTGACATCTTGCAAAACATCTTCAGCCTGATACGCAAAACTCACGTGATCTAGAACAAGGTCGCCCCTAGCGCGCGCTAGGTTAACACCTTGAGGTGGGTCGGTAACCCCCGGTGTTGCACCGAGTACGTCGCGAATGCGCTGCAAACTAGCAACGCCGCGCTCGAGCGCTTCGCTAACATTGGCAACCGCCCAGAGTGGCTGGTAAAAACTGGCTAGGTAGAGTACAAACGCAACTAAATCTTCAATAGCGAGGTTGCCGTTTAGTACGCGCAAGCCGCCAACCCAAACCACCAAGACAGTACTTAGACCAGTAGCGCCCTCAATGAGTGGAAACATGCCGGCCACCAGTTGCCGGGCCCGGATTTGGCGGCTGGCTAAGCGTTTGGATAAACTTGCTACCCGCTGAAACTCGTGGTGTTCGCGGGTATAAATCTGAATATCACGGATGCCGGCCACGTTGTCTTGGAGGAGCGCACTCACCTCACCAAAGTCGTCAGCTTCTTTGCGAAACGCGCGCACGACCGGCCGCCGCAGTACCAGCACGATGGTAAGCACAATGGGTAAGGGCAAAAACGCGAGTAGGGTGAGGGTAGGCTCGAGCGTCAGCAGTACCGTCACAATGCCAATGGCGAGTAACGCACTTACCAAAAAGTCATAGACGGCATCGGCAATCACTGGTTCTAAGTTATCGGTATCTTTAATGACCCGGCTCACCACATCCCCTGTTTGCCGCTCCGCGTAGTAGGCAGGTGAAAAGCGCTGTAACTGCTCGTAAAGGGCAGTGCGCAAATCGTGGCAGACGTTCCAGGCCACTACGTGGGAATAGTGGAAGTTTACGTATTGCCCTATACTGCGTACGGCATACACCACAAACAGTAAGCTGGCGATATTGATAATGCCGCGCCGAGCGGCCCCCTCACCGGTAGCTGTAACTCTTA
This sequence comes from Deinococcota bacterium, assembly GCA_039025155.1. Classification (GTDB taxonomy): domain Bacteria; phylum Deinococcota; class Deinococci; order Deinococcales; family Trueperaceae; genus JBCCBI01. The sequence continues at coordinate 7,474 of JBCCOX010000197.1, forward strand.
AAACACGGACAAGCTCACGCACGAGCCAGGGGGCAAGTAAGCCGGCACCCGTGACAGCTAGCACGCTTACAAGAACGAGGAGAACACGCCACCGGTAGGGTTTAAGGAATGGAAGTAAGGTACGAAAGGCAGTATTCATGAGGGTGTAGTGTCACCTCCCATGTCTTTACAACTAAACTGCTCGGGTGTTTGATTGGCATGCGCACTAGCCTCGAGCAGCGTCCACACTTTGGCCAGGTAGCACACGCTCCGCTGTAAACTGGCAGCATGACGCTCGAGCACATCTTCAGCTACAACCTCACTAGAACACTTGCTGGAAGCAGCATCTTTACAAATAGTTTGGAGGAGTTTTGCGTAGTTAATCGCAACTGTAAACTGGGCAAGTACTTGCTGATCTGCCGCCGTTGCCTGCTGCCAGCACGGGTGATCTTGAATGCGCTTGCCTAGGCGAATAATTTCAGCTAAACGTGTGTCTAAAGAGGGGGCTGCTGTAGTGGAGGGTGGCGTACTCATGATGACCCTCTCATGACGACCCTCTCATGACGTGACCGCCAAGCGGGACCTTGCTTCATTAGCAAGTTTGACCATTACAGCACGCAGGTGCTTGGCATTACTCAGGGGTTCAGTAA